>NZ_JBHSQK010000052.1:0-50870 GCF_042658055.1 Pseudonocardia lutea | reverse complement strand
CCGCCCGCGGCGCCGGCGCCGGGGAGATCGGCCCCGGGAACATCGACGCGGGGGAGAGCGGCGCCGGGGAGATCGGCCCCGCCGTTCCCGCCGGCGAGCAGCCGCGCCCACCGGGTGAGCCCGGCTTCCAGCGCCGCGACCTCGCCCGGGCCCGCACCCTTCTGCGGGCCGTAGACCGCGGCGGCGCCGTGCGGACCCAGGAGCGGGTTGTCGACGTCGCAGGCCAGCACGAGCTCGACCGACCGGAGCCGCGGGTCCAGCCCGGTCAGGTCGACGCGCGCGGCCCGGGCCAGTGCGCCGCCGCCGTCGGCCACCGGGGCGCCGGCGACGTCGAGGAACCGGGCGCCGAGGGCGGCGAGCAGGCCCGCCCCGCCGTCCGTGCAGGCGCTGCCGCCGATGCCGAGGACGACGGTCCGGGCGCCGGCGTCCAGCGCGGCCGCGACCAGCTCGCCGGTCCCGCGGCTGCTCGCGCCCGACGGGTCCGGCCCGTCCGGGAGCAGGGCGAGGCCCGAAGCCGCGGCCAGCTCGACGACCGCGACCCCGTCCCGCACCGCGATGGCGGAGTCCACCGGCTTTCCGGTCGGTCCGGACACGGTGACCGGGACGCGGGCGAACCCGGCGGCGAGGGCGGCCGCCAGGGTGCCCTCGCCGCCGTCGGCGACCGGCAGCTCGCGGGCCTCGCGGCCGGCCGCGCGGAGACCGGCGGCCAGGTGGGCCGCGGCCTCCGCCGCCGTGAGCGAGCCCTTGAACTTGTCCGGCGCGACCAGCACGAACCCGCTCACGGGAGCGGGATGGTCGCCGTCGGGGCGTGCTCGCGGGTGGTGGCGAGCTCCTCGAACTCGGTGATCGCGTCGAGGTCCTGCCCCATCGCGATGTTCGTGACCCGCTCCAGCACGACCTCGACGACCACCGGCACGCGGTGCAGCCGGGCCAGCTCCTGCGCGCGGGCGAACGCGCCGGGAAGGTCGGCCGGGTCCGTCACGCGGATCGCGTTGCAGCCCAGGCCCTCCGCGACCTTGACGTGGTCGACGCCGTACTTGTCCAGCTCCGGCGAGTGGATGTTGTCGAAGCCGAGCTGCACGCAGTAGTCCATGTCGAACCCGCGCTGCGCCTGTCGGATCAGCCCGAGGTAGGAGTTGTTCACGACGACGTGCACGTACGGCAGGCCGAACTGCGCGCCGACCGCCAGCTCCTCGATCATGAACTGGAAGTCGTAGTCGCCCGAGAGCGCGACCACCGGGGCGTCCGGGTCCGCGACCCGCACGCCGAGCGCCGCCGGGACGGTCCACCCGAGCGGCCCCGCCTGCCCGCAGTTGATCCAGTGCCGCGGCCGCTGGACGTGCAGGAACTGTGCACCCGCGATCTGACTGAGCCCGATCGTGCTGACGTAGCGGGTGTCCGGGCCGAACGCCTTGTTCATCTCCTCGTACACCCGGTGCGGCTTGATCGGGATGTCGTCGAAGTGGGTGCGGCGCTGGAGGGTCCCCTTGCGCTCCACGCACTCCCGCACCCACTCGGCGCGGCCGGGCAGCGTCCGCTCCCGGGCGGCCTCGAGCATCCGGCGCAGGAACGCGCCGGCGTCGGACACCACGCCGTAGTCCGGGGCGAAGACCCGCCCGATCTGGGTGGGCTCGACGTCGACGTGCACGAAGCGCCGCCCGCGCCGATACACCTCCAGCCCGCCGGTGTGCCGGTTGGCCCACCGGTTCCCGATGCCCAGCACGAGGTCCGAGGCGAGCAGGGTCGCGTTGCCGTAGCGGTGCGAGGTCTGCAGCCCGGCCATGCCGGCCATCAGCGGATGGTCGTCCGGGATCGCACCCCAGCCCATCAGCGTGGGGATGACCGGGACGTCGAGCAGCTCGGCCAGCTCGACGAGCTCGGCGCAGGCGTCGGCGTTGACGATCCCGCCGCCGGCCACGATCACCGGCCGTTCGGCGGCCGCGAGCAGGTCCAGGACCTTGTCCGCCTGCGCGCGCGTCGCCTCCGGCTTGTGCACCGGCAGCGGGGCGTAGGTGTCCGGGTCGAACTCGATCTCGCCCTGCTGCACGTCGATCGGCAGGTCCAGCAGCACCGGCCCGGGCCGCCCGGAGCGCATGAGGTGGAAGGCCTGTGCCAGGGCGCCGGGCACCTGGGCGGGCTCGCGGACGGTCATCGCCAGCTTGGTGACGGGCGCGGCGACGGCGGCGATGTCGACGGCCTGGAAGTCCTCCTTGTGCAGCTTCGCGACCGGTGCCTGCCCGGTGATCGCGAGGATCGGGATCGAGTCGGCCATCGCCGAGTACAGTCCCGTGATCATGTCGGTGCCCGCGGGACCGGAGGTGCCCACGCAGACACCGATGTTGCCGGCCTTCGCCCGGGTGTAGCCCTCGGCCATGTGCGAGGCGCCCTCGACGTGCCGCGCGAGGACGTGGGTGAGCGTCCCGTCCTTGCGCACGGCGTCGTAGAACGGGTTGATCGCGGCACCGGGCAGGCCGAACAGGTGCGAGACGCCCTCCGCCCGCAGGATCGCGACGGCGGCGTCGACGGCACGCATCCTCATCGGGTCCTCCCGGAGAGCTGCTCGACCTGCAGCAGCAGCGCGCTGTGGTCGAGCCCGCCGTGCCCCTGAGCCCGCAGCGACCCGACGAGCTGGGCGAGGTGCGCGCCGAGCGGGATCGCGACGCCAGCCTCCCGCGCCGAGGCGGTGACGATGCCGAGGTCCTTGTGGTGCAGGTCGATCCGGAAGCCGGGCGCGAACGTGCGGGCGCGCATCGTGGCGCCCTTCCGCTCGAGCACCGTGCTGCCGGCGAGGCCGCCGCCGAGCACCGCGAGCGCGGACTCGGTGTCGACCCCGTGCGCCTCCAGGAACACGAGCGCCTCGGCGACGAGCTGGATGTTCCCCGCGACGATCAGCTGGTTCGCGGCCTTCACCGTCTGCCCCGCACCCGACGGGCCGACGTGCACCACCGTCCTCCCGACGACGTCGAGGAACGGGCGGGCCGCGGCCACGTCGTCGGGCTCCCCACCGACCATGATCGACAGGGTGCCCTCGACCGCGGCGGGCTCGCCGCCGCTGACCGGTGCGTCGACCGGGCGGATGCCGCGCTCGCGCTCGGCGTCGGCGATCCGGCGGGCGACGTCCGGGCGGATCGTGGAGCAGTCGAGGTGCAGGGTGCCCGGCTTGGCGTGCGCGAGGATGCCCTCCTCGCCGAACACGAGGCCCTCGACGTCCGGGCTGTCGGGGACCATCGTGATCACGACGTCGGCCTCGCGGACCGCGTCGGCGGTGTCGGTGGCGGCGCGCCCGCCGCGTTCGACGAGGACGTCGACGGCCAGCCGGGACAGGTTGTGGCCGACGACGTCGTGCCCGGCCCGCACGAGGTGCGCGGCCATGGGGCCGCCCATGATGCCGAGGCCGATGAAGGCGATCGTGGTCCTCTGGGCGGTCTTCTGCGTGTTCTGCGTCGTCTGCCGTGTCGTCTGCCGTGTCGTCTGCTGTGTCGTCTTGCGGGGCGCGGTCATGCGTCTTCCTCTCCGAGCCACGCGAAGTCCGGTCGCGTGGGGACGTACTCGAGCGCGGTCCGGCCGCGGTAGCCGGCGGTGTGCAGCGCGGTGAGCAGGTGGGCGAAGTCCAGCTCGCCGGTACCGGGCTCGTGGCGGCCCGGTGCGTCGGCCAGCTGGACGTGGGCGATGCGGTCGGCGTGGCGGGCGATCACGGCGTCGAGGTCCTCGCCGTTGACCGCGAGGTGATAGAGATCGGCGAGCAGGCCGAGGTTGGGCGCGCCGACCCGGTCGAGGACCTCGACGGCCTGCGCGGCGGTGCGGATCGGGTAGCGGTCCGCCCCGCTCAGCGGCTCGACCACCACGGTCGCGCCGATCCGCTCGGCCTCCTTCGCGGCGTGCGCGAGGTTCTGGTCGGCGAGCTCGTCCTGCCCGGAGCTGCCGTCGATCCGGTTGCCGTACAGGGCGTTGAAGATCCGGGTGCCGAGCCGCTCGCCCAGCCCGACGGCCACGGCGACGGAGTCGCGGAACTCCTGCTCCCGGCCGGGCCAGGAGGCGAGCCCGCGGTCGCCGGCGGGCATGTCGCCGGCCGCGACGTTGAGCCCGACGAGCTGCACGCCGGCCTCCTCGACCGCCCGGGCGAAGCGGTCCACCTCGGCGTCCGAGGGCGCGGCGGTGGGGAAGGGCCACCAGAACTCGACGGCGTCGAACCCCGCCTCGGCGGCGGCCCGCGGCCGCTCGAGCAGGGGCAGGTGGGTGAGCACGATCGAACAGTTGAGGGCATGACGAAACGTCACGAGAATTCCTCCGGGACGTTCGCACTATGGAACCATAATGCGATTTCGAGGGTGGTTTGAGCGCGTCAGGGAACCACAATGCGCTCCGGAGCCGGTCTGGAAGCGTTATGGAACCATAACGCGATTCGAGGGCAGGCTCAGAAGCGTCATGGAACCATGATGCGAGTCGAGGACGGGTCCGGAAGCGTTATGGAGCCACGACGCCTTCTACTGCGCGGAATCCCAGCGGGCCCGCAGGTCGGCGCGGCCGCGCTCGGTGGGGGTCCCCCACAGCCGTACTCGCGAGAGGCCGCCGTCCGGGAAGATGTCGAGCCGTACCTCCGTGACGGCCGGCCGGTCGACGAGCACGAACCGGTGCCGGGTGTCGGGCTGCAGCGGGGTGTCCAGCAGGTCCTGCCAGGCGCCCTCCCCGCTGCGGCCGCGCAGGACGGCCGAGCCGGGCGCGTTGTGGAGGAAGTACGAGGTGTCGATCTCGGCCAGGGCGATCCGGCCCTCGGTGCCCAGGCCGATCTCGACCCAGTCGTGGCCGGCGTCGCGGCGCCGGGCGGTCTCCCAGCCCTCGCCCATCGAACGGGCGGGCCCGGGCAGCAGCAGGTTGTGCGGACTGCTGTAGAAGCGGTTGGACACGTCGCGCACGTGCCCGCCGTTCTCGATCGCGGCAAGGTCCACGGTGCCGAGCACGTCGAGCAGCGCCGGCTCCGGCAGGGCCTCGCCGTGCACGCGCAGCCGGGCCACACCGCCGTCGGGCACGATCCGCAGCCGCACGTGGGTCACGCGGCGGTCGCAGCGGACCTCGAAGGCGTTCTCCGAGTCCCCCTTCAGCGGCGAGAGCGGCACGAGCTCGAACCAGGTGCTCCCGTCGGCGGAGCCGTCCACCGCGCCCTCCGGCGGGTAGTTGCCGGTGAACCAGGTCGTGTCGATCACGACCCGCCGCACGACTCCGGGCGCGCCGAGCCGGACCACGGCCTCGTCGTGCCCGGGCGATCGGCGCCGGCGGGTCTCCCAGCCGTCGTAGACCTTGCCGCGGTGCCCGAAGGTGCTCGGGTCGAAGGTCGGTGGGCCGGGGACGATCAGGTTCTCCTTGGCGGCGAAGGACTCGTCGGTCGCGGACACCACGCTGCCGCCGAGCGTGCGCAGCGCGAGGTCGGGGTGCATCAGGCGTCTCCTCTGCCGATCAGCCGGCCCCGGGGCGGGCCGGGCCGGTCGTGGTCCACCCGCTCGCCGCGCAACCAGGTGCCGCGGACCACGCCGTGCAGGGTGCGCCCGGCGTACGGGGTGGTGGGGTGGCGGTGAGCGAGCGGGCCCACCGTGAACGTCTCGTCGGGGGCGACCACCGCGAGGTCGGCCGCGGCGCCCGGGGCGATGCGGCCCTTGTGGCGCAGGCCGACCAGGTCGGCCGGTGCCGTCGCCATCCGCGTGACGACGTCGGCGAGCGACCAGCCGCGCCGGCGCGCCTCGGTCCACACCACCGCCAGCCCGATCTGCAGCGACGCGATGCCGCCCCAGGCCGACCCGAAGTCGCCGGTGCCCTTGAGCTCGGGCGTGGCGGGCGAGTGGTCGCTGACCACCAGGTCGATCACCCCGTCGGCCAGCCCCTGCCACAGGGCGTCGCGGTTGGCCTCCTCGCGCACGGGCGGGCAGCACTTGAACCGGGTGTCGCCGTCGGGCACCTCCTCGGCGGTGAGCGCGAGGTAGTGCGGGCAGGTCTCCACGGTGACCCGCACGCCGTCCGCGCGGGCCTCGGCCAGCAGCGGCAGCGCGTCCGCCGAGGACAGGTGCACCACGTGCACCCGGGCGCCGGTCTCGCGGGCCGCGCGGAGCAGTCCGGCGATCGCCGAGTCCTCCGCGGCGCGGGGCCGGGAGGCGAGGAAGTCCCGGTAGCGGCGGCCGTGGGCCTCGCCGACCAGGGCACCGTCCTCGGCGTGGGCGAGCAGCAGGCCGTCGAACACGGCCAGCTCCCGCATCGCCCCCCGCGGGTCCGGCAGCGCCGGGAACTCGGGGACGCCGCTGTCGAGCAGGAAGCACTTCACCCCGAACACGCCGGCCTCGTGCAGCGCCCGCAGCTCCGGCTCGTTGCCCGGGATCGCGCCGCCCCAGAACCCCACGTCGACGACGCACTGCCCGTCGGCCGCCTTGCGCTTGACCTCCAGCGCCGGCACGTCGACGGTCGGGGGCAGGGCGTTGAGGGGCATGTCGACCAGCGTCGTGACGCCGCCTGCCGCGGCCGCCCGGGTGGCGGAGGCGAATCCTTCCCACTCGGTCCGGCCGGGCTCGTTGACGTGCACGTGGGTGTCGACCAGGCCGGGGACCAGGACCTCGTCCGCGGCGAGCCGGACCTCGGGGGCGTCGACCGGAGCGTCCGGGGGGAGGATGGCCTCGATCCGGCCGTCGTCGACCAGGACGGCGGCGGGCCGCTCGGCCCCGTCGACGACCGCGCGGGGCGCGCGGAAGACCGTCCTCACGACCGCCCCCGGTAGGCCCGCCAGCTCGCCAGCTCCGAGATGTCGGTGCGGGGCGCCGGATGCCCGGCGCGCAGCACCATCGCGAGCGACCCGGAGCCGTCGGCCAGCTCGACCACGCCGAGCTCCAGCCCGTCGGGTTCGCCGGGCAGCAGCACCTCGCGGAGCTGCGCGTACGTCATCTCGTAGACCTCGCCCTCGACGGCGGCGCTCCCGCCCTCCTCGAGGGCCGGGTACCGGCCGTCGACCGCGTGGAAGCGGTAGCGCGGCGCGGTCCGGGTGCGGGCGACCAACGTCGCGTCGCCCACGAGGTGGTGGTCGGCGCCGCCGGACATGGCGGTGCCGTTGAGGAACATGCGGGGCATTGCGCACCTCCGGTGCCCGTGGGCGGCGAGTGGTGCCGGAGCACCCCTCGCCGCGCACGGCTGTGCTAGAGGGTGATGTGCTCCGGGCGGATGGGGACGCGGCGCAGGGCCCTGCCGGTCGCGGCCCGCACGGCCGCCGCCACGGCGGGGCCGGACGAGATCGTGGGCGGCTCGCCCACCCCGCGGACGCCGTAGGGCGCGTGCGGGTCGGCGTACTCCAGCACCTTCACCTGCATCGGCGGCATGTCCAGGATGGTGGGGATCAGGTAGTCGGTGAACGACGGGTTCTTCACGTACCCGTCCGTCACCACGACCTCCTCCATCAGCGCCAGGCCCATGCCCTGCGCGCTGCCGCCCTGGATCTGCCCGACGACGGCATCGGGGTTGAGCGCCCGCCCGACGTCCTGCGCGGTGTCCAGCGCGACCACCTTGACCAGCCCGAGCTCGGTGTCGACGTCGACCACGGCGCGGTGCGCGGAGAAGGCGTACTGGACGTGCGCGTTGCCCTGCCCGGTCTCCGGGTCGATCGGGAAGGTCGGCCGGTGCCGCCACTCGACGGTCTCCTCGACCGGCTCGTCGAGCACCTCGACCAGGCCGGCGACGACCTCGCCGGACCCCGCGACGATCTTGTCGCCCTCGAGCCGGAGGTCGCCGCGCCGCAACGACTCCGCGGCCCGCCGCAGCACCGAGGCGCGCACCGCCTCGCAGGCCGCCTTGACGGCCCCGCCGGTGACGTAGGTCTGGCGGGAGGCCGAGGTCGAGCCGCCGGAGCCGACCGAGGTGTCCTTGGGGTGCACCACGACCTGCTCCACACCCAGCTCGGTGCGGCAGATCTGCTGCTCGATCGTGATCAGGCCCTGCCCGACCTCGGCCGCCGCGGTGTGCACCGTGGCGACGGGCTCACCGGCGACCACCTCGAGCCGCACGCGGGCGGTCGAGTAGTCGTCGAACCCCTCGGAGAACCCGACGTTCTTGTAGGTCACCGCGTACCCGACCCCGCGCACGACCCCCTCGCCGTGCGTGGTGTTCGAGACCCCGCCGGGCAGCTCGCGGATGTCCGGGTCCGCCGGCCGCTCGGGCGGCAGCGGCAGGTCCCGCACCGTCCGGATCAGCTCGGCCACCGGCGCCGCGGAGTCGATCACCTGGCCGGTGATGTTGCGGTCGCCCTCGCGCATCCCGTTGCGCGCCCGGATCTCCACCCGGTCGACGCCGACGCGGTCGGCGAGCTCGTCCATCAGCGCCTCGTGGGCGAACGCGGCCTGCACGCACCCGAAGCCGCGCATCGCGCCGCAGGGCGGGTTGTTCGTGTAGACCCCCCGGGCGTCGACGTGCACGTTCGGGATGCGGTAGGGGCCCAGCCCCAGCGTGCCGCCGTTGCCGACGACCGCGCCGGTCGAGGAGGCGTAGGCGCCGCCGTCGAACAGGATGTCGGCCTTGGCGTAGATCAGCTCGCCCTCCTCGGACGCGCCGAACTCGTAGCGCAGCCAGGCCGGGTGCCGGTGGACGTGCCCGAAGAAGGACTCGTCCCGGGCGTAGCTCATCTTCACCGGCTTGCCGGTGCGCAGCGCGAGCAGGCAGGCGTGGACGTGCATCGACAGGTCCTCGCGGCCGCCGAACGCGCCGCCCACGCCGGCGAGGGTGAGCCGGACCCGCTCGGGCGGCAGGCCGAGGACGCGGCAGACCTGGCCCTGGTCCACGTGCAGCCACTGGGTGGCGACGTAGAGGTCGACGCCGCCCTCGCCGTCGGGCACCGCGAGCCCGGACTCCGGCCCGAGGAAGGCCTGGTCCTGCATGCCGACCTCGAAGTCCAGCGCCACCACGACGGGGGCGGTGGGGGCGGGGTCGCCGCGCCGGATCGTCATGGCCCGCACCAGGTTGTCCTCGCGGGAGGCGTGCACGAGCGGGGCGTCGGCGTCGAGCGCGCGGCGCGGGTCGGTGACGGCCGGCAGCACCTCGTAGTCCACGACGATCCGCTTCGCGGCCCGCCGCGCGGTCTCGGGGTGGTCCGCGGCGACCAGCGCCACGGGTTCGCCCTGGTAGCGGACCACGCCGTCGGCCAGGGCCGGGGTGTCGAGGTGCTCGAGACCCACGGCGTTCTCACCGGGCACGTCCGCCGCGGTCAGCACCGCGGACACGCCCGGGACGCGCAGCGCGTCGGTGACGTCGATCGAGCGGATCCGGGCGTGCGGGTGCGGGCTGCGCAGCGTGACGCCCCAGACCATGTCGTCGTGCCACAGGTCGGAGGAGTAGGCGAACTCGCCGGTGACCTTGAGCGTGCCGTCCGGGCGCAGCGGGGAGTCGCCCAGCCGTCCGGCGCCGGTCGTGGTGGTGCTGCGGCTCTCGGTGGAGGTCATGACGCCTTCTCCAGCAGGGTGCGGTGGACGCGGGCGCACTCGCGCGCCACGGCGTCCGTGTCGACGGTGACCACCCGGTCGTGCTCGACGACCGGGCGGCCGTTCACCAACAGCAGGTCCAGGGGTGGCGGCGAGCCGAGTACGAGCGCCGCGACGGGGTCGGCGACGTCGGCGTGGCCCAGCCCGTCGAGCCCCCAGAGGGCAAGGTCGGCGAGCTTGCCGGCCTCGATCGAGCCGATCTCGTCCTCCCGGCCCAGGACGCGGGCGCCGCCGAGCGTGGCAAGCTCCAGGGCGTCCCGGACGGTCAGCGCGGTGGGGCCGCCGACGGCGCGGGCGAACAGCACCGCGTGCCGGACCTCCTCGAGCAGGCTGCCGGCCTCGTTGCTCGCGGCGCCGTCGACGCCGAGGCCGACGCGGGCTCCCGCATCGCGCAGGTCGCGGGTGCGGGCGATGCCCGCGCCCAGCCGGGCGTTCGACGACGGGCAGTGCGCGACCCCGGTCCGGGTCGCGCCGACCCGCTTGACCGCGGCGTCGTCGAGGTGGACGGCGTGGGCGAACCACACGTCGTCGCCGGTCCACCCCAGGCCCTCGACGTACTCCAGCGGCGAGCAGCCGAACCGCTCGCGGCAGAAGTCCTCCTCGTCCAGGGTCTCGGCGAGGTGGGTGTGCAGCCGGACGCCGCGCCGCCGGGCCAGCCCGGCGGACTCGCGCATGAGGTCGCCGGTCACCGAGAAGGGCGAGCACGGGGCCAGCGCGACCTGCCGCATCGAGCCCGGCGAGGCGTCGTGCCAGCGGTCGATCGCGGCCTCCGACGCGGCCAGCACGGCGTCCCGGTCCTCGACGACGTGGTCCGGGGGCAGCCCGCCGTCCTTGCGGCCCAGGTCCATCGACCCGCGGCACGGGTGGAAGCGCAGGCCCACCTCGGCGGCCGCACGGATCTCGGCGGCGAACACGTCGCCGCCCTCGCGCGGGAAGACGTAGTGGTGGTCGGTGCTGGTGGTGCACCCGGTGAGCGCCAGCTGGGCCAGCGCGCCGGTGGCACCGGTGTGCACGGCGTGCTCGTCGATGCCCGCCCACACCGGGTAGAGCGTGGTGAGCCACTCGAAGAGCGTCGCGTCGACCGCCAGGCCACGGGTGACCCACTGGTAGAGGTGGTTGTGCGTGTTGACGAAGCCGGGCGTGAGCAGGCCGCCGCGGGCGTCGACCACCCGGTGGCCCTCGCGGTCCGGCGCGGGACCGGGCCCGACGCCGGTGATCCGGTTTCCCTCGACGACGACGTGCCCGCCGGCGATCTCCGCGCCGGTCACGGTCACGACGTGGGCGTTCTCGATGATCACCGGGCACGCTCCGCGGCGGCCGCGCGGACCGCGTCGAGGATCTTCTCGTAGCCGGTGCAGCGGCACAGGTTCCCGGCCAGCGCCTCGCGGATCTCCGGGTCGCTGGGCGTCGGGTTGCGGTCCAGCAGGTCCTTCGTCGACATCAGGAAGCCGGGGGTGCAGAACCCGCACTGCACGGCGCCCTTCTCCACGAACGCCCGCTGCACGGGGCCCAGCTCGTCCCCGTCGCGCAGCCCCTCGACCGTGGTGACCTCGCGGCCCTGCGCCTGGCCCGCGGCGACCAGGCACGAGCAGACCGGGACACCGTCCAGGTAGACCGTGCAGGAGCCGCACTCGCCCTGCTCGCAGGCGTTCTTCGAACCGGGCAGGCCGAGCCGCTCGCGCAGCGCGTAGAGCAGGCTCTCGCCCTCCCAGACGTCGTCGGCCTCGCGGCGGGTGCCGTTGACCGTCAGCTCGATCCTCATGCGGCGCTCCGGTTCTCGTCGCGGTAGGAGTCCCAGGCCCAGGTCGCGGCGCGGCGCGCCATGACCGACAGGGCGTGGAGGCGGTACGCGGCGCTGCCGCGCACGTCGTCGATGGGGGCCGCGGCGTCGCGGACGCGGCGGCCGAACTCGGTGGCGAGCCCCTCGGGCAGCGGGCCGCGGGAGTCCCACAGCCCGGCGGCCTCGAGCTCGCCGGCCAGGAACGCGGCGGCCTCGGGGGCCGGGCGCGGGGTGGGGGCGGCCGACCCGATCCCGGTGCCGACCTCGCGGCGGTCCGGGTGCAGCGCGAACCCGAAAGCGGACACCGCGATCACCATGGCGTTGCGGGTGCCGATCTTGCAGAACTGCTGCGGCCCGGCGGGCGGGGTGATCCGTACGGCGGCGATGAGCTCGTCGGGCTCCAGCACGCTGCGCTTCACACCGGTGAAGAACTCGGCGACCGGCACGATCCGGGTGCCGCGCACGGAGGCGATCTCCACCTCGGCGAACGCGGCGAGCAGCGCCGGGTGCGAGTCGCCGGCGGGCGAGGCCGCGCCGAGGTTCCCGCCGACGGTGCCGCGGTTGCGGATCTGCGGTGACCCGACGGTGCGCGCGGCCATCGCCAGGCCGGGCAGCGTGCCGCCGAGCTCGTCGATGACCCGGCTGTAGGTGACGCCGGCCCCGAGCCGGATGCGGCCCCCGTCGGGCGACCACTCCTGCAGCTCGGGTACCCGGGTGAGGTCGAGCAGGGCGGCCGGGCGCCGGTGGTCGAAGTTGAGCTCGACCATGACGTCCGTGCCGCCCGCGACGGGCAGGGCGTCGGGGTGTGCCGCCTTGGTCTCGAGGGCCTCCGCCCAGGAGGTCGGCGCCAGGAAGTCCATGGCAGGAAGTACACCGTCGGCGGCCCGCCGTCAGTAGTCGCCGCCGCGACGAACCCGTGGCGGTCCCGGGCGGCGCGGTTGTACGTTCCTCCAATGCTGCTGCGTGACCTGGTCGGACGGCCCGACCTGAAGCTGCGGCTGCTGCACGGCGACGAGGCGGCACTCGGGCGCCCGGTGCGCTGGGTCTACACCACCGACCTGCCCGATCCCGGGCGCTACCTCTCCGGCGGCGAGCTGGTGATCAGCGGGCTGGTGTGGCGGACGAGCGGGGCGGACACCGAGCGGTTCGTCGGCGCGCTGGCGCGGGCGAAGGTGGCGGCGCTGGCCGCCGGGGCGGCGGTGTTCCACGGGATCCCGGACGACGTCGTCGAGGCCTGCCGCCGGCACGACGTCCCGCTGCTCGAGGTGCCCGAGGAGATCTCGTTCGCGGCGGTGACGGAGTACGTCGTCGGCTCGGTCACCGCGGCGCGCGGCGACCGGCTCGCGGTCACGGTGGGCCGGCAACGCCAGCTGCTGGCCGCGGTGGCGAGCGGGCTGGGGCTCGACGAGCTGACCGCGCAGGTGGGGGCCGGGATCGGGTTGACCTGCCGGGTGTTCACCGCGACCGGGCGGGCGCTCGCGGCCGGCCCGGAGCCGCTGCCCCCGGCCGAGCTCGACGCCGCCGTCCGGACCTTCCTCACCGCGGACCGGCTGCCCGCGGTCACGCCGGGCCCGCCGCGGACGGTGTTCCCGGTGGGACCGTCGTCGGAGCTGCGGACGACGTCGTGGTTCGTGGCGGTCGACGGCGCGCGGCCGGACTGGGACCAGGAGACCGTCGAGGCGGTCGGCGAGCTGGTCGCGATCGCCGCGCTGGACCGGGCCCGGCGCAGCGAGGGCCTGCGGGTCGCGCGGGACATCGCCGACGACGCGATCGCGCTGGTCGCGGAGGGGGCGGGGGAACGGCCGGAGCTGCCGGTGCGGCTGCGGCAGGCCGGGCTCGACCCGTCGCTGCCGCTCGCCGTCGCCGTGGCGGGGTTCAGCGGGCCGGGGCGGGTGGAGACCGCACGCTCGGTCCTGGTCGACGCGGCCGCGCACCTCGGGCCGCCGGTCGTCGGCACCCACGAGGGGCTGGCCGTCGCCCTGGTGCCCGGGGACACGGCGGTGCTCGACGCCGCGCTGGCCCGCCTCGAACCCGGCCTCGGGGCGGAGAAGCTCGCCGTCGGGGTGAGCCGGCCCGCCGCGCTCGCCGCCCTGACCGGGGCGCTGCAGGAGGCCGTGCACGCGCGGACGCTCGCCCAGCAGCGCCCGGGTGCGGTTGCCGTGGTCACGGCGGCGGAGGTGACCTCGCACGTCGCCCTGCTCGCCGCCGTGCCCGACGACGTCCGCCGCACCTTCGCCGACCGCGTCCTCCGCCCGGTCCTGGCCTACGACGAGCGCAACGCGGCCGGCCTGCTGGAGACGCTCGAGGCGTTCCTGGACTGCTCGGGCTCGTGGAGCCGGGCCGCGGAGCGCCTGCACCTGCACGTCAACACGGTGCGCTACCGGATCGGGCGGGTGGAGGAGCTCACGGGCCGCAGCCTCGCCGACTTCCCCGACCGGGTCGACCTCTTCCTCGCCCTGCGCTCCCGCTGACGCAGTAGGGAACCTCAGTGCTCGAATCGCGCCGGCATGTTCGCGTTATGGAACCAGAGTGCGGAAATCGGGCCCGGATGCGCGCGTCCTGGTTCCCTGATGCAGGTCGGTCAGGGCAGCACGACGACGCGCTGCGGCTCGCCCAGCTTCTGGTGCAGCGTCTGGAGCGCCTTGTCCGCCTCCTCGAGCGGGAAGCGGTGGGTGATCGAGCGGCTCAGGTCGAGCCGGCCCGCGGTGATCAGGCCGAGCACCGAGCGGATGGACGCGGTGGTGAATCCGTAGCTGCCGAGCACCTGCAGCTCGCGGCGGACGAACACGCTCGGCGGCGGCAGGACGATCGATTCCGGTCCGATCCCGCAGACCACGAGACGCCCGCCCGGCCGGAGCAGCTCCGCGGCCGCCGCGATGCTGTCGGCCCGGCCGACGAACTCCGCGGCGACGTCCACCCCGGTCCCACCGGTCGCCGCCAGCACGGCCTCCGCGGCCTCGGCCCCGGGCTCGAGCACGAGATCGGCGCCGGCCTCGGCCGCCCGGGTGCGCTGCGACGCCCGCGGGTCGACGGCGATCACCGGCGAGGCCCCCTGCAACCGGGCGATCTGCACCGCGTGCAGGCCGAGCCCGCCCGCCCCGACGATCGCGACCGCCTCGCCCGCGCGGACGCGGGCGACGTCGGTCAGCGCGTGGAACGGGGTGGCGACGGCGTCGGTGACGATGGCGCCGACCTCGAACGGGATTTCGTCGGGCAGGGGCAGCAGGGCATCCGCCGGGACCGCGACGAACTCGGCGAGCCCACCGTCGCGATGCACCCCGACCAAGCTGCGGCTCGCGCAGATCGACGCGCGGCCGGCCAGGCACTGCGGGCAGGTGCCGTCGGTGAGCAGGGCGTTGACGACCACCCGTTCGCCCACGCGCGGGCCCGGCACGTCCGGCCCGGGCTCCGCGACGGTGCCCGCGATCTCGTGTCCGAGGGTGATGGGCAGCAGCCCGACCGGGCTGCCCTCGATCGCGAAGTGCACGTCCGAGCCGCAGACCCCCGCGGCCCGGACCTGGACGAGCACCTCGCCGGGCCCGGGCTCGGGCCGCGGCACGGCTTGGGGGGCCAACGGCCGATCCGCTCCGTGGAACCGCGCCGCGCGCATCGTCCCGGGCATGGGTCACCTCCGCGTCGAGCCGCCGTGGCGCGGAGATGGTCGCCCGTGGCGGAGATGAGGGCCAGTACGCAGTTCTGCCACTTGCGCCCGGCCGACCGCCTGCATCATGTGAACCATAGTGCGCGAAATCCGGGCCTGAATTCGCACTGTGGGACCATAACGCGCACGATCCGGGCCTGAATTCGCGTCATGGTTCCACGATGCCCGGTCAGTCGCGGGTGACCGTGGCCTGGATGAGGCCGTAGGGGCGGTCGGCGGCGTAGAAGACCTCGTTGTCGTTGGACAGGCCGAAGGGGGCGAGGTCGACGGCGAAGTGGTGCTTGTTGGGCGCGGAGAGGGAGATCTCGGTGATCTCCGGGTGCGACTCCAGCACCGCCTTCCCCATCTCCCACAGGGTCTGCTGCAGGGCGAGGGAGTGCACCGTGGCGAAACGCTCGAGGAGGATCCGCCGCACGTCGGCCCAGGTCTTGTCCCAGTCCACGGACCAGTCCGGGCCCGTCCCCACGTAGGTCCACTCCGCGACGAGCGAGGTGGACATGATCCGGTCGTGGGTCTCCTCGAGGGTCGTGTACGGGTCGGTGAGGAAGCCGGCGAACTCCGAACCGGTGGACTTGAGCAGCACCAGGTCCCGCAGGCCCGACACCACCCGCTCGCCCTCGGCGGAGACCTCCACGACCGTCGTCCGGATCTCCGACTCGCGGCGCACCCAGGTGTGGTCGTGCCCGCGCCCGTCGACCGGCACCCGCTCCCAGGTGTGCTCGTCGACCGCGATCCGCGCCCCCTCGACCGGCTCGACGTCGACGACGAAGTGCCGGGCCAGCGTGAGCGCGTAGTCCTCGATCTCGCGCAGGCCCTTCTGCTTGGCGTAGGCGTAGCAGGTGTTCTTCTGCGTGTCGGTCGGCAGCACCCGGGACTGGTCGCCCGCCAGGTGCGCCGCGGCGAAGTCGCCGCGCAGCGCGGTCGTCACGGTGACGTCGCGGATCTCGTGCCGCGCCGTGTCCCGGTAGATCCGCACCACGCGGTTCTCCGCCTTGCCGTAGTCGTTGGCGCCCAGCCTGATTCCCATGTCTAGCTCCCGCGGTAGGTCGAGTAGGCGAACGGGGACAGCAGCAGCGGTACGTGGTGGTGCCGCCCCGGGTCGGTCACGGTGAAGGTCACCGTGACCTCGGGGTAGAAGGCGGACCAGTCGCCGGTGGCGAAGGTCAGCGTGTGGACGCCGGCGCCGGGCTCGGTGAAGCGGCCCCGGCCGTCGGCGTCCGTGGTCAGCCGGTCCCGCTCGCGGCCGCCGGTGCGCAGCACGACGGTCATCCCGGCGGCGGGCGCGCCCGTCGTCGCGTCGAGGACGTGGGTGGAGAGACTCATGCGCCGAACACCCGCCCCAGCCGCAGCCGGTTGATCGCGGCCAGCTCGGCGAGGGCGACCCGGCGCTCGGTCGCGGGGTCGTTGCCGAGCCGGGCGCGCAGGGTGGCGAGCAGGTCCTCCGCGCTCCGACCGCTGGCGCAGACCAGGTAGACGTGCCCGAAGCGCTCCTCGTAGGCCCGGTTGCCCGCGGCCAGCGCGTCCAGGACCTGCGCCGGTGCGCCCGCCACCGCGCCCTGCTCGCGCCGGGCGGTGCCCGTGGCGGACCGGTCCCCGATCCGCGGGTGACCGGCCAGGGCTGCGTCGAGGTCCTCCTCCGCGAGTTCGCCCTCGGCCGCCGCCTGCAGGATGGTGAGGCTGCCGTAGGGGCGGCCGGCCGCCACCTCCCGCGCCCAGCGCGGCGCGGAGCAGACCTCGCGGAGCAGCTCCTCGGCGCGGGCGGCGGGCAGCGCGTCGAAGGCCCCGACGGTGAGCGGCTCGACGGCGGTCATCGGGCGCCCGTCCCGAAGGCACCGGCCCGTGCGGTGGTGATGGGGTTGGCCTCGGCGACCAGGTCCTCGAAGCGCCGGTTGGCCACCTTGGCGATCTCGATCAGCGCCGCCGCGTGCTCCTGGGCGGGGGAGTTGCCCAGCCGGCGCCGGCCCTCGCGCAGGATCGCGGCGCGGGCCGGGTGCTCGCGCACGCAGACGATCAGCGGGATCCCGAAGCGCTCGCGGTAGGCGGCGGCCAGTTCGGCGAACTCGCTGCGGTCGTCGTCGGAGAGCCGGGTCAGCCCGGCCGCGGCCTGGTCCTCGCGGGAGTCCTCGCCCTCGTCGCCGTCGGCCACGCGGTCGCCGCCGAGGTCGGGGTAGGCGGCCATCAGCGCGCGCTGCTCCTCGCGCGGCGCCGCGAACAGGGCCTCCTGGAAGGCGGTGCGCAGGGCCGTCGTGTCGGCGAACGGCTTGCGGTCGTACGCCCGGGCGACGACGTCCGTCGGGCCCTGGAACAGCCGGCCGAAGGCGGCGACGAACTCGTCCCTGCTCATCCGGTTGACCTGGTCGAGCCGGATCGTCGGGGTGCCCGGCGCGCCGGCGACGGCGGGGCCGAAGTCCTTGCCGACGTGGTGGAACACCAGGTTGAGCACGATCGCGGTGATGCTGCCGAGGGTGATCCCGGAGCCGAACACGATCTGCGCCCACGGGGGCAGGGCCCTCGCGACGTCGGGCTGCGCGGTCACGAACATCGCCAGCCCCAGGCTCGTCCCGACGATCACGACGTTGCGGTGGTCGTGGAAGTCGACGCGGGACAGCGTCTGGATGCCGACGACGGCCACGGTCGCGAACATCGCCAGGGCCGCGCCGCCCAGCACCGGGTGCGGGATGCCCGCGACGACCGCGCCGGCCTTGGGCACCAGCCCGATCAGGATCATGAACACGCCCGCGGCGGCGACGACGTACCGGCTCTTGACGCGGGTCAGCCGGACCAGTCCGACGTTCTCGGCGAAGCAGGTGTAGGGGAAGGAGTTGAGGACGCCGCCGATCGTGGTGGCCAGGCCGTCGGCCCGCAGCGCCCGGGCGATGTCCTCCCGGCCGACCCGCTTGTCCACGATCTCGCCGGTGGCGAAGACGTCGCCGGTGGTCTCGACCGCGGTGATCAGCATGACGACGATCATCGAGACGATCGCGGCGCCGGCGAACTTCGGCCAGCCGAAGTAGAAGGGCGTGGTGACGCCGAACCAGGAGGACTCCCCGACGGCGGCGAACGACGCGTCGCCCAGCAGCCAGGCCACGCCCGTGCCCAGGACCAGCCCGATCAGCACGGCCACGGTGGCGGTGAAGCCACGGAACACGCGCTGGATGACGACGATGACGGCCAGGGTGCCGAGGGCGTAGGCGAGGTTGCGGGCGCTGGTGGGATCGGGCGCGGAGCCGCCGCCGACGGCGTCCTGCGCGGCGACCGGCAGCAGGGCCAGGCCGATGATCGTGATGACCGTGCCCGTGACGACCGGCGGGAAGAACCGGATCAGATTGCTGAACCAGGGGGCGATGAGGAAGGTGAACAGGCCGGCGACGATCACGGCGCCGTAGATCACCAGCAGGCCCTCGGTCCCGCCGCCCGCCGCGAGCCCGATCGCGATCATGGGCGAGACCGCGGTGAACGTGACGCCCTGCAGCAGCGGCAGCCGCACGCCGACCTTCCAGAACCCGACGGACTGGATGATCGACGCGATGCCGCAGGTGAACAGGTCGGCGTTGATCAGGTGGATCAGCTCGCGCTCCGACAGGCCGATCGCGCCGGCCAGCAGGATCGGCACGATGACCGCGCCGGCGTAGAAGGCGAGCACGTGCTGGACGCCGTAGACGGCCAGCTTGCCGGCGGGCAGCACCTCGTCGACCGGGTGCGGCCTGCGGCCGGGGCTGCGCGGACGGGATCGGGCGGTAGCGCGCACGGGCACCTCGCAGGGGGTGTTGTGGGACGCGTCATACCTTCCGTGGCCGGTCCCGCTGCCGGCAGGCACCGGGAGCACGAACCCGGCGCGTGCCCGTGCACCGCGCTTTGTGCGATCCGACAGGGCCTAGCTGCACACCTAGCGGCGCAGGGCCCGGCGCGCCAGCCAGTTCCCGAGCAGCTGTGCGGCCTGCACGATCACGATGATGATCAGGACCGTGACGAGCGTGACGGTCCAGTCGAACTGCTGGTAGCCGTAGCTGATGGCGAAGTTGCCCAGCCCTCCGCCGCCGACGTAGCCGGCCATCGCGGACATGTCGACGACCGCCACGAAGATGAACGTGTACCCGAGGATCAGCGGGCCGAGCGCCTCGGGCACGAGGACGCTCCAGATGATCCGCAGGCGGCTGGCGCCCATCGCCCGGGCGGCCTCGACCACCCCGGGATCCACGGCGACGAGGTTCTGCTCGACGATCCGGCCGATGACGAACGTGGCCATGCCGGCCATCGGGAACAGCACGGACCGGGTGCCGATGGTCGTGCCCATCACGAGCAGCGTCAGCGGCCCGATCGCGGTGATGAAGATGATGAACGGGATCGGCCGGATGATGTTGACCAGCACGTTGAGCAGGTGGAAGACGGGCCCGTTCTGCAGCAGCCCGCCGCGGCGGGTGGTGTAGAGCGCCACGCCGAGCAGGAGCCCCAGCAGCCCGGCCACCAGCATCGTCCAGAACACCATGTAGACGGTCTGCTGGAAGGACAGCCACAGGATCGGCGCGAGCGTTCCCCAGTCGGTCATCCGGCCTCCTCGGTCGGGTCGCCGCGGTCGGCGGCCTCCTCCACCGGGGTGTGCCGGCGCAGGTCGGCGACGAGCGCGTCGACCGCGTCGTCGGGGCCGGCGAGCTCGAAGGTGATGCTGCCCAGGGGTTTGTCGGCGAGCTCGCGGATGCCGCCGTAGACGATGGTGCTGCGGACCCCGCGCTCGGTGGCGTGGGCGGTGAGGACGTCGGAGAGCGCCGAGCGGGTGCCCGGATCGGCCCGCACCCGCACGGTCACGATGCGGCCCGGGAAGTGTTCCCGCAGGCGGGCCAGGGTCTCCGCGGACGGTCGGTCCCGCAGGACGCTGTGCACGAACCGGCGGGTGGCGGGCTCCCGCGGGTCGGCGAACACGTCGTAGACCGGGCCGTGCTCGATGACCCGGCCCTGCTCCATGACCGCGACCGTGTCGCAGATCGAGCTGACCACCTCCATCTCGTGGGTGATCACCACGATGGTCGTGCCGAGCTCGGCGTTCACCCGCCGGAGCAGGGCGAGGACGTCCTGGGTCGTCTCGGGGTCCAGCGCGCTGGTGGCCTCGTCCGCGAGCAGGATCCCGGGCGAGGTCGCCAGCGCGCGGGCGATCCCGACGCGTTGTTTCTGCCCGCCGGAGAGCTGCGCCGGGAACTGGCGGGCCTTGTCCGCGATCCCGACGAACCTCAGCAGCTCGGCCACCCGGGCCTTGCGCCGCTCCCGTGACCAGCCCGCGATGCGCAGCGGGTAGCCGACGTTCCCGGCGACGGTGCGGGAGGAGAACAGGTTGAACTGCTGGAAGATCATCCCGACGTCGGCGCGCAGTGCGCGCAGCCCGCGCTCGCCGAGCGCCCCGGTCTCCCGGCCGGCCACCGTCACCGTGCCGGCGGTGGGCAGCTCGAGGGCGTTGATCATGCGCACGAGCGTGCTCTTGCCCGCTCCGGAGTAGCCGATCACGCCGGTGATCTCCCCGGCCCGGACGTCGAGGTCGACGTCGTCGACGGCCCGGACCCCGCCGCGCGGGCCGGCGAAGACCTTGGTGGCCCCGCGGAAGGAGATGACCGGCGCGGCGCCGGGTCCTGCACCGGGCCCGGTGTCGGGCCCGGTGTCGGGCCCGGTGTCGGGCTCGGCGTCGGGTGCGGCGGCCATCGGGGTCAGCCGCCCGCCTTCCGGATGGTGTCCTCGATCTGCGCCGTGGTGGCCTGCAGGTCCGCGGCGTCGTTGGTCTTGAGGACGCCGGAGGTGCCGAGGTCCTTGCGGACGGCGTCGACGACCTCGGGGTCGTGGTAGAGCTGCGCGAGCTTCAGGTAGGTCGGGTTGTCCTTGTCGGCGGACCGGGCGACGAAGGCGTTGATGTAGGGCTTGGCCGCCTCGCTGTTCGGGTCCTCGGCGAAGAGGATCTTGTCGTCGCCGAGGTTGGCCGCGGTGGCGAAGTTGTTGTTCACGACGGCCGCGTCGACGCCGGCCAGGTTCGCCGCGGTCTGGGCGGCGTCGACCGGCAGCACGGTGACCTTCGACGCCGCGGTGTCGATGTCGTTCGGGGTGGAGAGCGAGTTGCCGCCGCCCTTGAGCGAGATCAGCTTCGCCGCCTGCAGCACCAGCAGCGCCCGGGCCTGGTTGGTGGGGTCGTTGGGGATCGCGACCCGTCCGCCCTGCGGGATCTGGTCCAGCGAGGTGTGCGTGGTCGAGTACAGCGGCAGCGGGTAGACCGCGGTCGCGCCGATCGGCACGAGGGTGTCGTGGTTCTTGACGTTGTAGTTGGCCAGGTAGAGCAGGTGCTGGAACTCGTTGAGCTGCAGCTGGCCCTGGGACAGCGCCGGGTTGGGCTGGTTGTAGTCGGTGAAGTTGACCAGGTTCACCGTGATGCCCTGGGCGGCGGCCTTGGTCCTGTAGACGTTCCAGTAGTTCTCGCTGGCGTCGGCGACCCCGATCGAGACGGTCCGGCCGCCCCCGCTCCCGCCCCCGGAGTCGCCCGAGGGGGCCGAGCCCGGCGCGGAGCAGGCCGCGCCGGCCAGGGCGGCGAGCAGGAGGGCGGGCACGAGCAGGAGCAGCGCGCGCGGGGGGCGCGGAAGGCGCGGCATGGCGAACTCATCCTCTCGGGAAGCGACCGGCGGCACGGGCCGCACGGCGCGTCGCGCCCCACGGGTGCGCAGCAGGTCTCGGTGCGACGCCCACCCCAGTACCCGGCCCGTCCGGATCCACGCCTCCCGCCGCCGGTGGACCCGGCCGCCGCAGTGCCGTGGTCCGAACGCGTGATGGGGCCGGACCCGCGCACCCGGCATGCTCGGGGGCTCCGGACGGAAGGGGTGGGCGATGGCCGTGATCTCGCGGGGGTTCCACGGACGGGGGCGACGCGACGGGCGGCTGCCTCCCGGCCAGCGCGACATCGGCGACGGGTTCCCGGTGCTCACCGCGGGGCCGACACCGCACACCCCGCTCGGCGAGTGGGACTTCGTGGTGCAGGGGCAGGTCGACGGCCTGCACCGGTGGACGTGGGAGGAGTTCCGGGCCCTCCCGCACGAGCCGGTCACCGTGGACATCCACTGCGTGACCAGCTGGTCGAAGTTCGACACCCACTGGTCCGGGGTGTCGGTCGACACCCTGCTCGCGGACGTGGAGACGGCCGCGGAGTACGTCGTCGCCTTCTCCGACGGCGGCTACACCACGAACCTCCCGGTCGAGGACCTGACCGGTGGGCAGGCGTGGGTGGTCGACACCTACGAGGACGAGCCGCTCGCGCCCGAGCACGGCGGACCGGCGCGGCTGCTCGTGCCGCACCTGTACTTCTGGAAGTCGGCGAAGTGGGTACGCGGGCTGGCGCTCACGCTGCTCGACGAGCCGGGGTTCTGGGAGACCTTCGGCTACCACGACTACGGCGATCCGTGGCGCGAGCAGCGCTACGCGGGGGACTGAGGGATGGCGACCACGCTCGACGACCTGCGCGGCCTCTTCGCGCTCGACCTCACCGGTGCCGTCCTCACCTGCGGGGGCTGCGGCGCGAACACCGAACTGCGCGCCCACGACCTGTACCCGGACGCCCCGGCGCTCGTCGTGCGGTGCCCCACCTGCGCGGCCGTCGTGCTGCGGTTCGGGACCGGCGGCGGGCGGATCCGGCTCGACCTCTCCGGGACCCGCCTGCTCACGGTCACCGCACCGGACCCTGCCGGGGGCTGATCGGGCGCGTCAGTCGTCCTCGACGCCCTGGAGAACCTTGATCTCCCGGGTGGCGGCGTCGCCGAGCACCCGCAACGCCTCCTGGTAGGCCTCGGACTCGTAGGCGGCCCGGGCGGCGGCCGGATCCGGGAACTCGATGATCGTCGTGCGGAGGGCCGAGTCGCCCTCCAGCACGTCGACGGGGTTGCCCCGGGCGAGGAACCGGCCGCCCGCCGCCCGCATGGCGGGGCCCGCGAGCTCGGCGTAGCGCCGGAGCCGCTCCTCGTCGTGGATGGCGGTGAACGTGTTGACCCAGTACGCCGTCACGACGCCGATCCTGCCCTGAGTGCCGGTGTGACGGCAGGCTCAGGTGTCGGCCCGCTCGGCGGCCGGCATCTCGGTGGCGGACCCGTTCCCGGGCTGCGCGGCGGGCGCCTTCGCGAGGGCCGCGACGACCGCGGAACCGAGCAGCCCCGCCGCGAGCTGCGCGGCGGCGACGCCGGCGCCCTTGCGCTCGATGCCCAGCAGGTGGTCGAGCGAGAGCGCGCCGGGCCCGGTCGCGGCGAGCCCGAAGACCGCGGCGAGGACCACCGCGTTGTACTCCCAGCCGCCCTGCGTCGCCCAGGGGCCCTTCGGCCCGTGGACGTGGTAGACCGCGGAGCCCATCGTCCCCGTGATCACGCTCGTGGCGAGGGGGGTGGCCAGCCCGGCGGTGAGCAGCGCCCCGCCGGCCGCCTCCGAGACGCCCGCGGCCAGCGCGTTCCGCTTCCCGGGCCGCAGCCCCATGCTCTCGAAGCCCGCGGCGGTCTGCTCCAGACCGTGCCCGCCGAACCTCTCCGTCAGCTTCTGGAGCCCGTGCCCCAGGAACAGCAGCCCGATCACGGCCCGCAGGACGGCGATCCCGATCGACATTCCGACTCCTCCCGGTCGTCCGGTCGAGGGCCGCAGGTTCCCGCTCAGGCGCGCCCCAACCCTGCCGGACGCGGTGGACGCGGTGGGTCAGCTCGCCCGGGTGCCGTGGGCGAGGGCCTCGTCGAGGTCGCGGCACAGCTCGAGGAAGTCGGTGACGCCGGTGAGGTGCAGCGGACGGAGCACGCGCGGGTTCTCACCGACGACGACGCGCAGGGCCGTGCCGGTCGCGGCGGCCGTGCGCCGGGCGAGCAGCAGGTCGGCGATACCGTCCGAGGCGAGCAGGGTGACCTCGGTGAGGTCGACGACGAGCGTCGGGACCCCGGCGGCGAACGCGCCGGAGAAGGCGGCCCGGACCTCACCGCCGGTCTCGTCGTCGACCTCGCCCGCGACCCGGACGACCACGGCCGACTGCCCGCCGTGATCGTGACGCCGGACCGCCACCCGGACCTGCGGTCCTCTCGACGGTCGGGACGCCATGGGTGAGCACGATACAACCCTGCGTAATCAGTACGCAGCCGGTCCCGGGTGCCGCGGGTTCCGGCCGCGTGCCGTCGTGGTCAGCCGGCGATCCTGGTGGGCCCCGAGGCCCGGCGACGCCGGACCGCGACGACCGGGCGCGGCGTCCACCCGGGCGTGCACGACCCTCGGCGACGGGCCCTTCGGCCCCTTCCTCGCGGCACCGGTGTCGCTAGCCTGGCCGGCTCACGGCCGTGCCTGCTCACGACCCGATCGCGTCCGCGATCGGCACGCCAACGACCGCCCGCCGCGGCGGCCGGGTTGAGAGGTGCGCCATGACCGTCACGCTGACGCGGGCCGACGGGTCCCGCGAGCACCTGTCCGACGACGTCCTCGGAGAGCTGGACGCCGCCCTGCGCGGGCCGCTGGTGGCCGGCGACTCCACCGGGACGCCCGAGCCGTGCCAGGAGTGGAACGCGATGTACGCCGACCGGGCGGCGTTGACGGCGCGGTGCAGCGGGACGGCGGACGTCGTCGAGGCCGTGCGCTTCGCGCGCTCGCGCGGGTTGCTGGTCGGGGTGCGCGGCGGCGGCCACTCCGTCGCCGGCCTGTCCAGCATCCCCGACGGCCTGCTGATCGACCTCTCGGCCATGCGCGGGGTGCTGGTCGACCCGGAGCGCAGGCTGGCCCGGGTGCAGGGCGGGGCGCTGCTCGGCGACGTGGACCGGGAGACCCAGGCGTTCGGCCTGGCGACCCCGCTGGGGCGGGTGTCGGAGACCGGGGTCGCCGGGCTGACGCTGGGCGGCGGCTACGGACACCTCAACGCGAAGTACGGGTTGTCCTGCGACAACCTCGTCGAGGCGCAGGTCGTGTGCGCCGACGGCACCGTGCGGACCGCGTCGGAGACCGACGACCCCGACCTGCTCTGGGCGCTCCGGGGAGGGGGCGGCAACTTCGGCGTCGTCACCTCCTTCACCTTCCGGCTGCACCCCGTCGGCCCTCTCGTCGCGTTCGCCGGCGTGATGTACCCGCTGGAGGACCTGGGGGCCGTCGAGCGCGGGTGGCGGGAGTACGCCGCCGCAGCGCCGGACGAGGTCACCACCGTGGTCGTGACGATGACGTTCCCGGCCGCCCCGGGGATGCCCGAGGTCATCCACGACCGGCCCGTCGCGATCGCCGCCGCGGTGCACTGCGGACCCGACCCGGACGAGGGGATGCGGGTGCTTCAGCCGCTGCGCGAGCTGGGCACTCCCGTGTTCGACATGTCGCAGCCGATGCCCTACGCGGCGGTCCAGGCCTCCCTCGACCCCTTGTTCCCGAGGGGCCGGCTCCGGGCCTACTGGAAGTCCCAGTACCTCGACGAGCTCACCGACGACGCGATCGACGCCCTCGTCCGCCGGGCGCTGGACCGGCCGGCTCCGAACACGCTGGTGAACACCTTCCGCCTGGGCGGCGCCGTGCACGCCGTGGATCCGGAGGCGACCGCGTTCGCCGAGCGGACCTCGCCCTACATGGTCTCGTTCGACACCACGTGGACCGATCCGGGCCAGGACGAGGCCGCGATCGCCTGGTGCCGCTCGGCCTGGGAGGAGATGGCGAAGTACGGCAACGGCCGGGTGTTCCTGAACTTCACCGGCCTGCAGGACGAGCCCCTGCAGGCCGGCACGGACACCGCCTTCGGCCGCAACCTGCACCGCCTCGGCCGGATCAAGGCCGCCCTCGACCCGGACAACTTCTTCCAGCTGAACAACAACATCGTCCCCACTCCGGGCTGACTCCGTCCGGCGCTACCCGGGAGCGGGCGGGAGGAGCACGGTGGTCGGCGTCCCGTACCGGCGCGTGTGCGCCGACCCCGGAGAGGAGCATCGGATGACCCAACCGCAGGAGCCCGTCACGCCACTCGGTGAGTCCCCGGCGAGCGCCACGGGACCGCTCCCGCAGACGGGTCCCCTCGACGACGAGACCCTGGCCCGGCTGCTGCACGACCTCGACGTCGCCAACGACTGGCACCCCGGTCCCTGACGGGAGCCGCCGGCGGGCCGCGCGCGGTTCTGCCTCCGCGGGATGCGGCGCGGACTCAGCCGTGCACGGTCGGCCGGTAGACGAGCTCCTGGATGTGCCCGTCGAGCGTACGGCTCTCGAGCAGCTCGAGGTCGAAGTCGGCCGCGCCCCGGAAGATCGGGTCCAGCCCGGTCCGGCCCGTGATCACGGGGAAGAGCGTCACCTGGACCCGGTCGACCAGCCCGGCGGCCATCAGCGCCCGGTTCATCGACAGGCTGCCGTGCGAGCGCAACGGCACCTCGGACTCCTCCTTGAGCCGGGCGACGACGTCGACGGCGTCGCTGCGCACGACGGTCGCGTCGGGCCAGTCGAGGGGTTCCTCCAGCGTGGTCGACACCACTGTCGCCGGCAGGCCCCTCATCCGGGTGACCCAGGGGTCACGCACCTCGGACCCCTCGGTGCTCGAGGCCAGCATCTGCGCGAACGCGCGGTACGTGGTGGCCCCGAAGACCATCCGCTGCTCGCCGTCGTAGAGGCCGAGGCGGTGGGCGAGCAGCTCGGGGCCCTGCTTGCCCCAGTAGCCGGTCCAGTCGCCGCCGGCGGCGCCGAAGCCGTCGAGGCTGGAGAAGACGTCGAAGGTGTAGGTCGCGGTCATGGTGTTCTCCCGGGTACCGGTCGATCGGGTGTGAGGAGGCAGACCGGGAACCGGGGCGGGACTCATCGCGGCCGGTGAGGGTGCCTCGGCGGCCGACCCCTCCTCCGCAGGGCGGAGCCTGCCGGTCGCCGAGGCACGGGCGATGGATGCGCGTGCAATCAGTGACGGAAACTCGGCCGTCCGGGTGTCCTGTGCCCCCTCGGGGCGGCGCCCCCGTCACCGGGCCTGGTGAACGGCCCGCACAGCCAGGAACCGGGACAACCGGTTCGTGATCACCGCGTCCACGCCGATGCCGAGCAGCTGCGCCATGGTCGGCGGGTGGTCCACGGTCCAGGTCGACACCCGCAGCCCCCGCTCGTGCATGTCGTCGATCACGGGCCGGCTCAGCAACGGCCAGTGCGGGTTGTAGAACTCCGGGCGCAGGACCTCCAACAGGCCCGGTGAGGGCCGCTGCGGCACGTACCAGGACAGCGCGATCCGGGCCTGCCGCCAGCGCCGCCGCACCGCCAGCAGGCTGCCCAGGTCCCCGGCGAACACCGTCCGGTCGAACTCGCCGTGCTTCTCCACGATCTCCCCGGCCGCCTCGGCGGCCGCGGGTGCTCTCACGTCGACCATCAGCCCCGTTCCGCTTCCCGCCAGCAGGCGCAGGACCTGGTCGAACTCGGGGATCTCGTACCGGCCGCAGCCGGACCGGACCGCCCGGATCTCGGTGATGTCGGTGTCGGCGACCGCCAGGGCGCGACCCCACAACCGGGTCAACGTCTCGTCGTGCAGCAGCACGGCGGTTCCGTCGCGGGTCAGCGCGAGGTCGATCTCGACCAGATCGGCGCCCTGGTCGAGGGCCGCGAGCACGGCCGGGACGGTGTTCTCCCGGTGTCCGTGCGGGTCTCCGCGGTGCGCGATGGCCAGGGGCGTGCCGGCGTTCGGGGCCACCTCCGCACGCTCGCGGGGGAGGGTGAGGCACGTGCGTGCGCCGGAGGGACGGCAGGTGACGGCCTGGTGACGATCACGGGCGGCCGTCGGTGAGGAGGTCCGCGGCGGACGGCAGGAGGGCGGTGTGGCGGCCGGGATCAGCCGGGGGGCTGCTCGGTGGCGAGGAGATCGTCGAGCTCGGCGAGCGCCTCGCGGAGGCGGGCGGCGAAGAGGTGCATCCGGTCGGCGACGGGGCGGGGGGTCGTCAGGTAGACGTCGAGGCGGTCGTGCTGCAGGCCGTAGCCGACACCGATGCAGTTCGGGCTGGTCGAGCCGAAGCCGAAGTACTGGATGCGGGGTGACGGCACGGCGCTGGTGGACAGGTGGTCGTCGCGCAGGATCGTCCAGCCGGGGCAGTCGAAGAAGGGCAGGTCCGGGCCGCCGCGACGGCGCTGGATCCACTGCAGCTCCCACAGGTGCTGTTCGGGGGCGTCGCCGGCCCGGCACTGCGTGGCGCGGCGCACGTGGGCGTCGGCGGCGGCGCGGAAGGCGGCGCGCCGCTCGTCGTCGCCGACGGCAGGATCGGTCATCGCGTCGACGAACACGACGATCTCGGGGGTGACCACGCGCATGGCCTCGGTGCGGCCGTGACGGAAGTGGCGGGTGGCGATCGACTCGTAGGTGGCGCCGGTGATGCCCTTCGCGCGGCGGTGGGCGAGCTGGAAGGCCAGCTGGGCGAACGCGTCGGGGGAGCAGCGGAGCTGCTTGGCGCGGGCGCTGGTGACGCTCGTGATGCTGAGCGTGGCGGTGGCGCAGGCGGCGGCGTGGTCGGCGAACTCGCTGCCGGCCCGGGCGATGTCGGCGTGCAGGGCGTCGTCGAGGTGCCAGCGGAGGGGGGTGACGGCGGCGGGACCCGCGCCGGGGAGGTCCGGGGTCGGTGCGCCGAGGACCGCGTCGACGTAGCCGATGACGGTGGTGCCGTCGAGCTCGCAGTGCTCGCCGTTGAGCCCGGCGGTGCCGTCGCCGAGCACGACGAGCGTGAGCGACTTGTCGAACCAGCGGTTGCCCGAGTCGCCGTGCAGGAGGACGTCGCAGGCCTCGCGCGGCTCCTTCGGGACGGTGTCCTCCAGGGCCACGCAGAACAGCGCGGTCTCGATCGTCTCGAGGGCCGCCGCATTGTGCTCGCGCAGCGCCTCGCGGCTCTCCGCCCAGGCCGCGCGGGCCATGGTCGTGAGGTGCCCGACGGCGTCGCCGCGGCCGGCCGTCGCCGCGACCACGGCGCGGAGCCCGTCGGCGATCTCGGCGGCCGAGTGCGGTGTCCCGTCCGGCGCGATCACGTCGAGCCGGACGGCGTGGCCGTGGTGGAATACCACGACGTGCCGCTCGGTCGACGGTCCCGGCCACGCGTCGGTGTACGGGGTGCGGCTCGTGTCGATCTCGCGGCCCGGGATGCGGCAGGCCGAGAACAGGTACTTGAACTGCTCCATCGACAGCGGCTCGCCCCGCCGCGTCGCCGGTGGCACCGCCTGCGCGTCTATCGCCAGCTTGTAGGCGACCGTGGCGGCGGTCAGCCCGGCGGCCCGCTCGACACGCCCGAGGCCGGGGGCGTCCTGGAAGAGGAAGAAGAAGTTGGCGTTGAGCGCGATGCGGTCGCGTCGGCCGAGGTAGCGGGAGCGCCAGAAGGCGTCCAGCCAGCTGTGCACGCCGGGGGCGGCGTCGTAGGCGCGCAGGGCGGCGTCGAGCTCGGGGCCCTCGCCGGTGAGGAACTCGTCGAGCGCCTTCTCGGTCCGGGCGCGCTCGTCGTCGGTCAGCAGCGGCGCGCACCACTCCAGGAACCGCCGACCGGTGACCTCGAGGGACGGCAGGGGCACCCGGGGCAGCGCGTCCTCGTTGCCGAAGGTCAGGGGGGAGAGGGGCATCGTGGGCCGCCTCAGATCAGGAGCCCGTCGACGCGTGGGGGGCCGGCAGGAGCGGCGTGGACGTCGGCGACCCGACCGAAGAGTTGCCGGGTCCGCGCCGCGGTGCCGACGACACCGGGGCGAGCGCTGTAGGCGAGGATCGCGGTGTGCCGTTCGCGGGCTCCCTCGACCGGGCTGACCCGGTGCAACGAGTACCGCCCCGCGAAGAGCTGCAGGTCGCCCGGCCGCAGCTCCAGCGTGCGCACGCCACGGTGGTCGCCGTCGAGCACCGCGGAGACCGCGTCGAGGTTCTCGTCCTGCGGCGACCGGATGCCGGGGTAGTACTGGAACAGGCCCCCGACCTCGGCGGTCTGGGTCAGCAGACTGACCGTGAACTCGTTGGTGTCGAAATGCCACGGATGCTCCCGACCGGGGGCGACGACGTTGAGCACCAGCCCCGACAGGGGATCCGCCAGCTCGAACACCTCGGTCAGCCCGAACGCCGCCGCGAGGAACCCCTTCACGGACGGATCGGTATAGAGCCGCTGCAGCAGTGCGTCGCGCGGGATGCGGTCGCGGGCGACGAACGCGTTGCCGCGGACCATCCGGCGACGACCCGGATGGTCCGCGGGGAGATCGGCGTCCGGCTCGGTGTTGTAGACGTTGACGATCTCGACCTCGTGATGCGCCAGCGGGGCCAGTGACCGCCCCTCCTGCCGCAGCGCCTCGAGCCGGTCCTCCTTGACGAACCCGGGTAGCACGCAGCATCCCGAGGCACGGAGCTCGGCGCGCACCGTCGCGGCGAGCTCCCCACCGTCCAGCGGATAGCGAACGGTGTCCACGATCGTCGGGCCCATCGGTACCCGCCCCCCTCACCTCGCCGCCGCGGCCTCGCGGTCTCGGCCACGGGCCGCGGGCGGGACGCTAACGGCTCACGGCCCGGACCGGTACCGCCCGGAAGGCCCCCTTGCGGCGGCTTCAGCCCGGCATCACCTCACGGATCTCCTCGCGCAGCGCGTCGAGTGCCCGCTCCGGAACCAGCGGCAGGGCCCGGCGGACCGCTGCGAGCCCCACCGCGGCGAGCACTGCGGCGGCGGCGGCGAAGAGGATCATCGCGATCGCGGCCGCGACCGTCGGGGGGAGCGCCTTCTCCAGCAACCGCAGGATCAGCACGGTGGAGGTGCCGGCCGCCATGGCGCCGAGCACCACGGCGACACCGAGCAACAGCACCCCCTCGGAGGCGGCCCGGGCCTTGCCGGCCAGCTCCTCCTGCGCGGTGCGCAGCTCCTGCTGGAGCAGCTCGCGCAGGTCGTCGACGAAGCCGCGGATCGCCTCGCTGCCGGAGCTGGCCGCGCGCAGCTCCTGCTGGAACAGCTCGCGCACGTCGTCGAGGACGCCGCGGATCACCTCGCCGCCGGAGCCCTCGGTCCCGGGGCTCGTGGGCCGATCAGGACCTCCGGCGGGGCTCCCCGCCGATCCGGACGATCGGGCCGTCGGCATGACAATCTCCTCGGTCAGTGTGTCGGCGGATCGCTCCGGCCGGAGCGTGCACGGGTACCCGCCTCGGCCGCCGACGAACCGGGCCGTACCGCTCCCACGGCTCCTGTCGACGGCTCGGGCGGACGCCGATTCCAGGTGGTGGACCGGCCGGACCCTCCGCAGTAGCTTTGCTGCGCGACTCGCGTCGCACCGTCCGGAACCAGGTAGCGCCACGAGCCGCCCCCTCAACAGGACGGAGGTCCGTCATGCGCATGTTGCTCGTAGCCCAGCCCAACGTCGACAAGGGAAGCGAGGCGATCGCCAGTGGCGACATGGCCAAGACCATCCAGGCGACGGTCGAGCTGATCAAGCCGGAGGCCACCTACTTCGCGCCCGTGCGAGGTCAGCGGACCATGATCGCGGTCTTCGACCTGGACGACCCGGCACAGCTCCCGAGGATCAGCGAACCGCTGTTCAGGATGGGGGCCGTCGTCGAGATCGTGCCCGCGATGAACCTGGAGGATCTCCAGCGCGGGCTCTCCGCGATCGGCGGCTGAACCTGACCGTGTGACCCGGCACTGCGAGAGCCTGCCGTCGGCCACGACGGCAGGCCCTCTCCTTCTGGGGCTTGATTCCGCCACAGGTGCGGCTCCGATCCCAGTCGTGCTAGCCCGCGGTGGCGCGGCGGGCGGTGCCGAAGCGGCGCTGGTAGGCCGCGGGGCTGAGGGAGAGCTTCCTCGCGAACACCCGGCGCATGCTTTCGTAGCTGGGGAACCCGGCGAGAGTGGCCGCCTGTGTCGCGGTGTGCCCGTGGTCGAGCAGCGCCCTGGACATGTCGAAGCGGATGTTCTCCACGTACCGGGCCGGGGTGGTGGACAGTTCGTCGTGGAAGAGCCGGGTGAGGTGCCGGGTGCTGACGTTGAGGTGTTTTGCGAGTTCGGCCAGCGAGTGGTTCCCCCGGGGGTCCGCCGTGACGAGGTCGGTGATCTTCCGCAGGGCGGGGGAGCGGGGCGGCGGTCCCTGCAGCGGGGCGGAGAACTGCGACTGGCCACCCGAACGCTGCATGTAGACGACGAGCGCCCGTGCGACGTCGCGGGTCAAGGCCGATCCGTGGTCCTCCTCGACGAGCGCGAGCGCCAGATCGATCCCGGCGGTCACCCCTGCCGAGGTGTACGTGCTGCCGTCGCGGACGTAGATGGCGTCCGGCTCGACGCGGCACGTCGGACAGCGGGCCGCGAGCTCGTGGGTGACCTGCCAGTGCGTGGTCGCACGCTTGCCGTCGAGGAGACCGGCGGCGGCCAGGATGAACGCGCCCGTACAGATCGACGCGACGCGGCGCGCGCCGGCCGCCGGCACCCGTGCGGCGTCCGCCAGATCCGCGGGCACGCGCGTGCGCGGGTAGCGGTCCGAGCCGGGCACCAGATAGGTGTCGGCGGGAGGTTCGGCGGTGACGGCGTCGTCGACGGTGACCCCGAACCCGAGGTTGGACGTGACGTCGTCACCGGTCGGCGACAGCAGCACGATGCGGTAGTCGGCGCCGAACCGGTTCGCCTCCTTGAACACCTCCGCCGGGCCCGCCACGTCGAGGAGGGTCACGCCGTCGTACACGAGGAACGCGACGCGGTGCGGCGCAGGATCCGCACCGCGGGGCCTCTCCCGCTCGAGCTCGTCCGACCGCCGAGGAGGTCGGTGCGCCCCGGAAGGCCGAGCGGCCGCGGCGGCGGTGGACGAGGACACAGCCCGTTCGTAGCACACCGGAGGCCTGGTACCGCCGGCTTCTCCCGACGGGTACGCCCCGTTGCCGGACCGCGTCCCGCCCGCGATGTTCGCCACGGCAAGGAGGGCAGCTCGCCGGCCGATCGAGCGTCCTGATGTCAGGGGTTCCCGGCCGGATGAAGGCGGCGTCGAACACCTGGTGGTCGGCACCCTGAGGTCGGACACGGAACCGGCAACCAGCAGTGGAGGGCGAGTACCCATGTCGAAGGCCATCGCGGGCGTGGAGGTCCCGGAGACGGCGGCGACCGCCGAAGCCTCCCGCCTCATCCGGGAGACGACCGGCCCGCTCCTCTACCACCATTCCCGCCGTGTGTTCTTCTTCGGTCGGATCCACGCCCGCCGACTCGGCGTGACACCGGATCCCGAACTGCTCTACCTGGCTGCCATGTTCCACGACACGGGCCTCGTGACACCTTTCTCGGACGTGGAGCAGCGGTTCGAGGTCGACGGGGCCGACCACGGGCGCAGGTTCCTGCTCGAACACGGCTTCTCCACCGCGGCCGCGGACACCGTGTGGACGGCGATCGCGCTTCACACGACGCCGGGGATCCCCGATCGCATGGGGCCGGAGATCGCCACGACCTATCTCGGCGTGCTGACCGACGTGCTCGGTTTCGGCCTGGACGAACTGCCGTCGGCTCACGTGGAGGAGATCCTCGCCATCCACCCGCGGGGCGACTTCAAGAACGACTTCCTCCGCGCGTACCTCGAGGGCTTGAAGAACCGTCCGGAGACCACCAACGGAACCGTGAACTCCGACGTTCTCGAGCACTTCCTCCCCGGCTTCCGGCGCACGACCACCGTCGAGCGCATCCTCGGCTCCGCCTGGCCGAGCTGACCCGAACAGGATCGGGACACCCGACATGCACGCCATCACCGTTCGAGACCGGGCCGCCGGCATCGGTGGGCTCACGCTCACCGACCTGCCCTACCCCCACGCCGCCGAGAACGACGTCGTCGTCCGGGTCCACGCCGCCGGCTTCACCCGCGGCGAGCTCGACTGGCCGGCCACCTGGACCGACCGGGCCGGTCGCGACCGCACGCCCAGCGTGCCCCGGCACGAGCTGTCCGGGGTCGTCGTCGAGCTGGGCTACGGCACCACCGGCCTCACCGTCGGGCAACGGTCTTCGGCCTGGCCGACTGGGCCCGCAACGGCTCGCTCGCCGAGTACACCGCTGTGGAGGCCCGCAACCTCGCCCCCCTCGCCGCCGACATCGACCACACCCTGGCGGCCGCGCTGCCGATCTCGGGCCTGACCGCGTGGCAGGGACTGTTCGACCAGGCGCAGCTCACGACCGGGCAGACCGTGCTGATCCACGGCGCCGCCGGCGGCGTCGGGTCGATCGCCGTCCAGCTCGCCCGGGAGGTGGGAGCCCAGGTGATCGGCACCGGGCGGGCCGACGACCGCGACGTCGTGCTCGACCTCGGCGCGCAGACGTTCCTGGACCTGGAGGCCGACGCACTCGGCGACGTCGGCCAGGTCGACGTGGTCCTCGACGTGATCGGTGGCGAGGTCCTCGAGCGGTCGTCCGCCCTGGTGCGTCCCGGAGGCACCCTCGTGACCATCGCCGAGCCGTCCGCCGTGCAGCCCGACGACGGCCGCGCCGTCTTCTTCGTCGTCGAACCCGACCGGACGTGGGTGCCTGTCGCCCGCGGCCTGCTGGTCCCCGTCGGCCCTGTCGCGCGAGCTCGGGCCGGCATCGTCAGGGAGCAGAGTCGGACCACGCGATCGCCGGCCACAGGACGGCCACGACCTCCTCGGCGAGTCCACCCCGGCGGTGCTCACCACGGAGGAAGGCCGAGTAGTACGCGCCGAAGCACAAGGTGGCGACGGTGTGTCGATCCAGGTCCCGGCGCACCTCACCGCGGTCCTGGAGCCCCGCGAGGACCTGCTCGACCAGCCGGACCCGGGGTTCCACGGCGCGCTCCTTGAGGTGGTCGAGCAGCTCAGGGGTGCGGAGGGCCTCTCCCATGAAGTTGCCCATGAGGACCATCGCGTCCGGATTGAAGTAGGAGGGGTCGACGCGCCGGACGGCCTCGGTGAAGGCCTCCCTCGCGGGCATGTCCTCGAAGGGGGCCGGGGGGTAGGAGTCCTGTTGGCGGCGGAAGCCCCAGTCGAGGGCGTCGATGGTCAGCTCGAGCTTGTTGGCCCAGCGCCGGTAGATCGTCGGGCGCGAGACGCCCGCATCGGCCGCGATGTCGCCCAACGACATCGCCGAGTAGCCGTCGAGCACCAGTCTCCGCCGCGTCGCCTTGATGATCGATTCGTCGAGTGCGGGATCGCGGGGCCGGCCGCCCCGCGACGCGCCGGATCGCGCCTGCTCGGAGGCGTCGACCCGGACACCCGATACATCGCTCATGGATCCCATTCTTCCTCGCGGCCGGGCCGGGGCCGAACGTCCTGCCACGGACCGTCCTCCGCTCGCGTGCTCGGCGCGACGACCGGCGGAGTTAAGTTACAAGTCTTGCATGTAACCTAACATCGCCCTATGGTTCCCGAGCAGAGCAGGCGGCTCACGGAGCACAAGGAGGAGCCGAGATGGGATACACGGCCGAGGACCTGATCGAGCGCAGCATCCCGTTCGTGAAGCAGGTCAAGAACCGCACCGCCGGCACATCGCTGGAGGCCTGGCTCAACGAGCATCACGGGCCGGGCACCCCCGTCTACGACGATCTCGCCGCGATGGTCGAGGAGGGCGTGCGGACCGGGTGGGCCGCCGACATCGAGGTGGAGGGCCGCCGGTACCGGCGCAGCAGGATCGCCGAACCGCAGGAACGGCTCGAATGGTTCAGCATCACCGCGGTCTACATGGACAGCGAGGAGGTCTTCCGCGGGCAGTACCACCAGCATCCTTACGGGGAGCTGAACATGGTCGTACCGCTGGTCCCCGGGGCGCTCCTGCGGGGCCCGAACGGCTGGTGCGGAGCCGGGTGGACGGCTCCGGCCCCGGGGAGCCACCACTACCCGGAATCGAAGGGCGGCCCGGTGATCGCGCTGTTCTTCCTGCCGGCCGGGCGGATCTCCTACGACATCGTGCCGCCCGTCGAGCGGCATCAGGTCCCGGCGCTGTGAGCAGGGGCTCTCCGGATCCGGTCGGGCCGGTCGCCGGATCCGTCGCCGCGTCCTCGGTCGCTGTGGAGATCTCCACCGACGACCGATGGGGAGCGGGAGTGCCCGGCAACTCGATGTCCGTCGCGGACGCAGTCGCCACACGGCGAAGTGTGCGCGCCTACCTGAGCCGCCCGGTACCGCGCCGCGAGGTCGAGGAGATCCTCGCGCTGGCGTCCCGGACGGCGAGCAACTCCAACACCCAGCCCTGGCACGTCCATGTCGTGACCGGGCGAACCAAGCGCAGGCTGGCCGAGTCCATCTGCCGGGCCCTCGACGCCGGGGGCGGGGTCGCACCGGAGTACCCCTACCAGCCCGGCGAGTGGTGCGAGCCGTTGCGCGGGCGCCGCAGGAGCTTCGGCGACCGCCTCTACCGCAGCGTCCTCGGCGTCGCCCCCGACGATCACGGGGGCAGGCTCGCCCACCACCGCCGCAACTACGACTTCTTCGGGGCACCCGTCGGGCTGATCCTCACGACCGCCCGGCGCGCCCTGGCCGGCGGTCTCCTCGACGCCGGTGCCTTCCTCCAGGCGATCATGCTGCTCGCCCGCGAACGCGGGCTGGACTCCTGCCCGCAGGCGTCGTTCCTCGACTTCCACCCGATCCTCCGCCGCCAGCTGCGGATACCCGATCACCAGATCGTCGTCTGCGGGCTCGCCCTGGGCTTCGCCGACCGGACCCACCGCCTCGACCGGCTCCGGACCGAACGTGAGCCGTTCGACTCCTTCACGACCTTCCACGACTGATCGTCGAACGGCAGGCGCACCTGCCGGGACTCCGTCCTACGCACCATCCCGCAGGCAGCCCACCGGTCAGCCGTGCCACCGGCCGGCCCGAGGTCCTGCCAGTACAGAAGGACCTGCTCGTGTCACCCGTTGACTCCTCACCTCCGATCGACCTGGAAGACCTGATCGACAACCGCACGGTCGGGCGGTTCCACGCCCTGGTCCTGGCGCTGACGGGGTCGGTGATGTTCCTCGACGGCCTCGACACCCAGGCCGTCAGCTACATCGCCCCGGTCCGGCACGGGAGTGGGGTCTGCCGGTCGCTGCGCTCGGCCCGATGTTCTCCGCGTCGATCCTCGGACCGATGATCGGTTACCTGCTGTTGTCCCCGCTGGCCACCAGGCTGGGCCACCGCTCGCTCGTGCTGCTCTCGAGCGCATTGTTCGGCGTGGCCACCGTGCTCTCTGCGCTCGCGGCCGGCGAGCTCCACCTGGTCCTGCTCCGTCTGGTCACCGGAGTCGGTCTCGGCGGTGCCACCCCCAGCGCGGTGGCGCTGGTGAGCGAGTTCGCTCCCCGGCGGCGCCGCTCCACCTGTGTCATGGGTATCTACTGCTGCTACGCGTTCGGCTTCGTCGTGGCCAGCCTCGTGTCCGGGCCGGTCATCCGCGACGTCGGCTGGCGAGGCCTGTTCGTGCTCTGCGGGGTCCTTCCGCTGGTCCTGCTGGTCGCCCTGGTCCTGCTGCTCCCGGACTCGCCGGGTCGGCTGCTCCGGAACCAGAAGACTGCGGTGAGGGGCCGGCAGGTGCTGCAACGGCTCGCACCCGGCACCGACGTCAGCCGGATCGCCCGGCAGGCCTCCGCGCCGCGTCGGACCCGCAGCCCGCTCGCTCCGTGCTGCAGGATCCGGTCCGCCGCGCCTGGCTGCCACGAACGCTGCTCCTCCGGCTTGCCTTCGTGATCAACCTCGGGGTCTTCTACGCGGCCCAGAGCTGGCTACCGACCATCGCCCAGCAGAACGGCGCCACCGCCGGCACCGCCGCGACGGCCACCGCGGCCATGATGGTCGGAGGCATTCTCGCCGCCGGTCTGATCGGGCCCGCCATGGACCGCCGAGGTCCCTTCGCCGTCCTCACGGTCGTCTACCTCGTCGCGGCGGTCTTCCTCCTCGGCATGGGGTTGTCGTTCTCGGGGCCGCCCGTCGCGCTGCTCGGCGCCGCCTTCCTCGCCGGTACCTGCGTCGTGGGCGGGCAGATGAGCGTGATCGCCCTGGCGACCGTGCTGTACCCCACCACGATCCGCCCGACCGGCGTCGGCTGGGCCCTCGGCGTCGGCCGGGTCGGCGGCATCGTCGCTCCCCTGATCGTCGGCTACGCCCTCGGCAGCGGTGGCGATGTGGAGACGGTGTTCGCGATCATGGGCTCGGCCATGCTCCTGGCGAGCATCGCGGTACTCCTGCTGGCGCGGTCGAACCGTCGTGCCGGTTTCTCCGGCTCGCCCCGTGCCGGCGTGGACCCGGGCGGAGTCTGGTCCGTGGAGGCGGCCTGATGCACTCGACACCGACCGGCCCTGCCGCCCCGATCCGGCGGCGCACATCCCCGCGACACGGGCCGCCGCCCAGGCCGACCAGCGGGAATCGACGCGGGCGGACCCGCATGTCGTTCACCTCGGCGAGTACGTGGTCCGTTGTCCGTCCGTGCTCCCACGAGCGGGACGGAGTGCGACCGCGACGCGCGGAGGGGACGGCTCCGGTGAGCCCCGGCACGACCCCGACGCCCGACGACCGGGACACCGTCCGGCGTCTCGTCCACGTCTGCGCCTTCATGCTCGACCAGGGTGACTCGCTGCTCGGCGCTGTCGGCGAGGAGCGGCTGGACTGGCAGGAAGTCGACCCGGAACAGCGCGTCCTCCGCGTCACCGAGCCGGGGCCCACCTTCTACGCGGACCTCCCGACAGGGCTCGCCGCCGTCTAATCCGGACGCCTGACGACGCAGACCGTCGCGTCCTTCGCCCAGCCCCTCTCCGGGGCGGCGTGGAAGACGATCGACAGCACCTACCTGGTCTGCAACCAGGACCGGGCGATCCCGCCCGCCTTCCAGCGGATCATGGCGGAACGCGCGACACACCGGCGCGAGATCGACAGCAGTCACACCCCGATGACCTCCAGACCCCCAGGTCGCCGTGCGAGGACTGTGGGTGAGGGCGGCTGGTGCCCGAGCTGGGTCAGCATGCCCAGGTCGTCGCGCACCGCGGTGTCCTCGGCATGCAGGCCGTCGCGGCGCCGCCGGCTGTGTCCGGCGCACGGAGAACTCCCGGCCGGTGGGTCGGCACGTGCCCCTCGCGGGCCGACCCACCACCGGAGCTGGGCGTTCCTGACGTTCTCTCCGCCGGATCGACGATCTGCTGCGGACGGCCGACCTCGCTCGACGGGCAGACCGTCAGGATGTGTGTGTGCTGGGACTGGAGATGGCGGTCGTCCTCGGTGTCGCCCTGGTCGTGTGCGGGGCGCTGGCGCGTCGCTACCCGATCGCACCGGCGATCCTGCTGGTGCTCGTGGGTGTGCTCCTGGGTTTCGCGCCGCACCTGCGCGAGGCGCAGCTGCCGCCGGAGGTCGTGCTGCTGGTGTTCCTGCCGGTGCTGCTGTACTGGGAGAGCCTGACCACCTCGCTGCGGGAGATCCGCAGCAACCTGCGCGTGGTGGTCCTGTCCAGCACGGTGCTGGTCTTCGCCACCGCCGCGGCGGTGGCGGCCGTGGCCCATGCGATCGGCCTGGCGTGGGGGCCGGCGTGGGTGCTCGGTGCCGCGCTCGCGCCGACGGATGCGACCGCGGTCGGGGTCCTGGCCCGGAGGCTGCCGCGTCGGACCGTGACCGTGCTGCGCGCGGAGAGCCTGGTCAACGACGGCACCGCGTTGGTGATCTACGGTCTCGCGGTCGGGGTCACCGTCGGCGAGGAGTACCTGACGCCGCTGCACGTGAGCGGGCTGCTGGTGCTGGCCTACGGCGGGGGCGTGCTCGCCGGCGCGGTGACGGGGCTGGTGAGCTGGCAGCTGCGGCGTCGGATGGACGATCCGATGCTGGAGAACATCGCGATGCTGGTGACGCCGTTCGCGGCGTTCCTGCTGGCCGAGTCGGTCCACGCCTCCGGGGTGTTGGCGGTCGTCGTGTGCGGGCTGTTCCTCAGCCAGGTGACCCCGCGGATCACCGGCGCGGCCACCAGGCAGACCTCGGTCCCGTTCTGGACGGTCTCGACGACGGTGCTCAGCAGCGCGCTGTTCGTGCTCGTCGGTCTGCAGGCCCACACCGCGGTCCGTGGTCTGTCCAGCGTGTCGCCGCTTCGCGCGCTGGTCGACGTCCTGCTGGTCACCGCGGTGGTGATCGGGGTGCGCTGGGCGTGGGTCTACACCACCCCGTACATCATCCGCGCGCTCGACCGGCGGCCTGCGCAGCGGCTGCGCCGGATCGGGGCCCGGCAGCGCTCGGTCAGCGCCGTGGCCGGGTTCCGTGGTGCGGTCTCGCTCGCCGCGGTGCTCGCCGTGCCGCAGACCCTCGACTCCGGTGCGCCCTTCCCCGACCGCGACCTGATCGTCGTGATCACCTCCGGAGTGATCGTGTTGACCTTGCTGCAGGCGCTGCTGCTGCCGCGTGTGGTGCGGTTCGCCCGGCTGCCGGCCGACAACTCCGTGGCGGAGGAACGGCAGTACGCCGAGGTCTTCACCACCGACGCGGCGATCGACTCGATCGACGCCACCGCGGCCGAGCTGGGCACGGACGAGCGCGTGGTCGCGCGGGTGCGCACCGAGATCGAGAAGCGGCGCAAGGTGCTGGCGGCCGACGGCGCCGAGGACGACCCGGTGCTGCGGCACGACGACCAGTACGCCAGCCTCTGGCTCGCACTCATCGCCCGCAAGCGCGAGGCGCTGCTCGAGCTGCGCGACGAGCAGCGGATCGACGACATCGTGCTGCGCCAGGTCCAGGCCCGGCTGGACATCGAAGAGGTCCGGTTCTCCCGAGCCGACCCCGTCGACTGAGGCCCACCGAAAGACCGGCCGAAGTGGGCAGATGCACTGCCGTCGTGTGGTGGATGCCTGTCGACTTTCCCGTGCGCTAACCCCTTCCTGTCCGTGCGCGTACCGGGCGTCGCCTAGCGTCGGATGTGGAATGCCAGGGGGCCTGGGAGGACGGCGTGAGGGAACGGGCGGCGGTCGTGGTGGTGCCGCATGTTCCGGATGTGGAGGCAGCGGCGCCGCCGCCGGGTCCTTTCGCGCGGTTCGTCCGACGGGCACCGCTGACCGTGCTCCTGGTGGTCGTGATCTGGGTACTCGGTGCTCTCACGGGCAGCGTCGTGCATGGCCCGTCCCCGGCACTCGCCGCGACGGTGGGAGCGGGTCTGGGGCCGATCCGGGCCGGTGCCTGGTGGGGTTTGGCGACGTCGGCGTTGTGGTGCCGCGGACCGGCGTCCTACGTCCTGTCGACCACCTTGATCATCGCTCTCCTGCCCGTGGCGGAGCGCCGCCTCGGAAGTCTGCGGGCCGGGGGGCTCACGCTGGCGCTGCAGGTGGTCGGCTCGCTGATCGGGCTGGCATGGGTGTGGCTGCTGGACCGCTATCTGGACGGCCGGTGGGCCGACGAGCTGGCGGAGTCGGTCGCGGTGGGGCCGGGTACGGCGGTGGTGGGGGTGGCGCTGGCGGCGAGCGCGTGCCTGGCCGCGCTCTGGCGCCGTCGTCTGCGGTTGGTGCTGGTCATCGCCCTGGTGATGCTGGCGCTCTACTCCGGGTTGATCGGCGACCTGTTGCGGTTGAGCACCGGCCTGCTGGGACTGGCCGTCGGCGCCGTGCTCTTCGGCAGAGTCCGCCGGCACGAGGCCCGAGTCGCCCGACCATCGCGACCGGAGCGGCGCGTCCTCGTCGCGCTCGTGGTCGCGGCGTCGGCGTTGGGGCCTCTGATCGCGGCGTGGGCCCAGTCCCGGGTCGGCCCACTGTCGGTGCTGCGCTTCGTGTTCGCCCCGCCCGCACCGGATGCGACCACGATCCAACAGACCTGCGCGGGCGCCGTCGATCCACGGGACGTCCGGGAATGCGCGGAGCTGCAGGCCCGGCTGCGGTTCTCCGGGCTCGGACCGGCCCTGCTGTCGATCATGCCGGTGGTGCTCCTGCTGGTCGCGGCCGAGGGCCTGCGTCGGGGACGCCGCGCGGCGTGGGGCCTGGCCGTCGGGCTGAACGTCGGGCTCGCCGCGCTCGCAGTGGTGCTGATGTCGAACCACGCCCAGCAGCGGATCGTGCTCGGGGCGGGCACCCATCCACGGGCCTGGATCTCGATCGCCCTACCGCTCGTGCAACCGCTCCTCGTCGTGGTCCTGCTGGTGCTCACCCGCGCGCGGTTCGACGTTCGGGCGCCGCTGGGCACCTATCGGGCCTGGACCCGCTCGGTGCTGGGGACGCTCGTGCTGGCGGCAGGGATCTACATGGGAGTGGGTCTGGTGCTGCGCGGAGAGTTCACCCCGGCGCCCGGGCTCGCCGACCTGCTCGGGGACCTGCCGCTGCGGTTCGTCCCGCCCGGGTACCTCGTCGGCGTGGCGCCCCGGTTCCTGCCCGCCGACTGGGCCGCCACGGCGCTCTACGAGTGGGTCGGGCCCGCGGTGTGGCTCGTGCTCGCGGCTGCGGCGCTACGGACCTTCCTGCACAGCCGCCCGGACGTCGCCGAGTCCGATCTCGCCCGGGTTCGTGCGCTCGTCGGGGAGGGGGCGGGTGGCTCGCTGCAGTACATGGCGACCTGGCCGGGCCACGCCTACTGGTTCACCCCCGACGGCACCGCGGCCGTGGCATACCGGGTGATCGGCGGGGTGGCGGTGACGACCGGCGGGCCCGTCGGGCGACCGGAGAAGGTGCCCGAGGCGGTCGCCGGCTTCGCGGGGCACTGCCGGGAGCAGGGGTGGACACCCTGCTTCTACAGCGTCGATGCCGAGGTCGAAGCGGTTGCGCGGGGCTTGGGCTGGAGCACGGTGCCGGTGGCCGAGGAGACCGTGTTGCCCCTGCGCGACCTGGCCTTCACGGGGCGGAGGTGGCAGGACGTGCGCACCGCGCTGAACCGGGCGGCCAGGGCGGGGATCGTCGCAGAGTGGACGACCTTCCACGGCGCGCCGGTCGCGATCACCGACCAGGTCCGGGCGATCAGTGAGGAGTGGGTTGCCGACAAGGGGCTGCCCGAGATGGGCTTCACGCTCGGCGGCCTCGACGAGCTCGCCGACGACGAGGTGCGGTTGCTCGTGGCCGTCGACGCAGACAGCTCGGTGCACGGTGTGACGAGCTGGCTGCCGGTCCGGCGCCAGGGCGAGATCGTCGGGTGGACCCTCGACTTCATGCGTCGCCGTTCCGACGACCGGGCGTTCCGCGGTGTCATGGAGTTCTTGATCGCCTCCGCTGCGACCAGCCTGAAGGAGGAGGGCGCGGAATACCTGTCGCTGTCCGGTGCCCCGCTCGCCCGCCTCGACCGCGGCGAGCCCGTCGCCGGGCTGCAGAAGCTCCTCGATGCGATCGGCGAGCGGCTGGAACCCGTCTACGGTTTCCGCTCGCTGCTGGCGTTCAAGGCGAAGTTCCAGCCCGACTACCGCCCGCTGCACCTCGCCTATCCCGACGCCGCCGCACTCCCGGCGATCGGCAATGCGATCGGCCGGGCCTACCTGCCCGATCTGCGCGCCACCCAGGTCGCGGCCCTCGCGCGGGCCGTCCTGGCCCGCTGAGCAGCGCTCACGTGCCCAGACAGAGCCACTTGTGCGGCACCGGCACCACCGGCGCCATTCGTCCGCGCCGGGGCCGGGTACAGCAGGGCGACCGTGCGGTCGCGGTTCATGAGGGTGGGGGTGCGGGGAGGAGGACTGCGAGGCGGCCGGCGAGCCAGGGAAGTGCCTTCTCCAGCGCCTGGGTCGCGAGGGTCCAGCTGTGGCCGGCGGGAAGCTCGACGAGCGCGATCGTGGCTCCGGCGGCCCGGGCCGCCGTGGTGACCTGCTCGGCCTGCGGGCGGTAGGTGTCGTCGTCCCGACCCACGACCAGCGTTCCGTGCAGGTCCGGATAGGCGCGGCGGCGTAGCTCGGACAGCGGGGCGACCTCGTCGAAGGCGTTCTCGTCGCCGCCGAACGCCGCGGCGACCGTCGACGCCCGGTCCCCGAGGGTGGGTTCGGCCTGCCCGGAGACGTCGAGGAAGGTCGGGAACGTCTCGGGGTGCCGGAGGGCGAGCTGCAGGGCGCAGGTCCCGCCGAAGGAGAACCCGCCGACGGCCATCGGCTCCGGGACGACCTGAAGGGTCGCCGCGACCCAGGCCGGGACGTCGCGGGCGAGATAGGTCTCCGCCGCGCCGAGCTGCGAGTTCAGGCACATCGTGTTGGCGAGGTCGGACCCGGTGGCGTCGGGCACGACCACGACCGGGGCGAGTCCCTGGTGCGCGGCGGCGAACGAGTCCATCGCGTCGGCCAGCCGGCCGGCCAGCAGCCAGTCCTCCGGACCTCCCGGCTGTCCGGCGATCAGTTCCAGCACGGGCAGCCGCGGCCGCGGCGAGGTCAGGTAGGCGGGCGGCAGGTAGACCCAGGCGGCCCGGGCGGCGAAGCCCGACACCGTGCCCGGCACCGCGACCTCGCTGATCTTCCCCCGGTGCGGCATGTCCGCAGGAGGTGTCCAGGACGCGGAGACGGGGCGGTCCCGTGGCGCGGGAAGGAGCGGGGCGGCCGGGACGTCGGCCAGGTCGATCTGGTTGCTGAAGGGGCGACCGAGTGCGGCGCCCAGCGTCGGCCGGTAGCCGTAGACCGCGTTCACCTTGATCGCTCCGGTCGCCAGCACCAGGAGGGCCGCGACCACGGCGACGACGCCCTGCCACCACCCGCGCCGGATCGTGTGGCCCGCCAGGACGAACGCCGCCACGACCACACCGATCCACAGCAGGACCCGCGGCGGCAGCGGATCGGGGAAGGGTCGGAACACGGCCACGGCCAGCAGGACGATGCCGACCGCCGCCACCCCTGCCACAGCGGCGAGCGGCACGGTGCGTAGCCACCAGCGCCTGGTCCGACCGACCAGGAGCACCACCCCCGCGAGCATGCCGAGCACGGTGACGGTCGTCGGCAGCGCTCCGGCGATCAGCGGGGCATCCAGCAGGCGAGGAAGATCCATCGGGGAGCGCTACCGGCCGATGCCCGGGTGGCCGAGCGAGTAGCGGCCGGGTTGGGGCCACACGGACAGCCCGTGCGGGCCGTTGCCGACGTCGATCGTGCGGATGGGGCTGACGTCGGTAGTGGAGAGGACGTTGACGGCCCGGTCGGAGCGGCCCGACAGCCACAGCTGGGACCCGTCGGCGGAGACGTCGCCCCTGTCCGGGCTGCTCCCGCCCGGGATCCTCCACTTCGTGCTCGACACGCCCGTGTAGGCGTCGAGCACGCCGACCGAGCCCGCCGGGGGCAGGACCACGGCCGCCCACAGCACCGCGCGCCGGCGCAACGCGGCGTCGTCGAGGCGCTCAGAACTCGTTGCTCGACGCCCGGCAGGCGCCCGGTCGTTCGCCGCCCGGTGGGCATCGGCTCGCACGGCACGACCGTAGGGTGCGGGCGGCAAGACGCCGGTTAACCGCTCCGGAGCGGGCGAGGAGCGGGCTCGCCCGGGCGGAGGAGAAGGGTGAAGGTCGTGGGAGACGCCGGGGTGAGGACGAGCCGCCCGCCCTCGGCTTCGGCGAGACTGCGCGCAAGGGCGAGTCCGATGCCGTGTCCGTCGGCGCGGCGTGCGCGGCGGTCGAACAGCCCGGGCGACCTACCGGGCAGGATCTCGCCTTCGTCGGCGACGTCGACACCGGGGACGCCGGCGGGGTCGCGGGCCCGGACGGTGATCCGGCTGCGGCGACGAGCACGCCGCCGGCTTCCCAACGGCGGTGCCGTAGCCACAGCACGAGCGCGACCAGCGCGGCAAGTACCGCCATGCCCGCGGTACCGCCGACCGTGGTCACGGCCATCGCCACTGCGGTCGCCGCAGGCGAGCGGTGAGCGACCAGCCAGTGGAGAAACGGGGTGTCGAGGGCGGCGACACCGGTCGGATCGGCGACCGCGTCCACCACCGTCGCCTGTAGCGTGAACAGCCCCGCGGCCACGCCTGTCCCGATCAGCGTCGCCGGGGACAGCCGCTTCACGCGTGGCAGGCTCCCGCTGCTGACAGACCGGCGGCGAGCAGCCACAAGGCCACCAACACCACGCCCAGCCACTGCTCGGTGTCTGCCCATTTCATCGGTACTCCCGCCTCCGGGCGTCAACCGTCTCCTTGCCCCGTGCGCACGCCGAAGCCACGGCCGAGAACGCCAGCACCACCGTGACGTCAGGACCCGTTGTCACTGCGAACCCCCAGCGGAGAGCTGGGTGCGGGCGATATGTCCGCCAGTCCTGTCACGGCGAAGAAGTCCCGCTGGTCGGGCACCAGGTAGCGGGAGCGAGTTCCGGGCATCGACGGCAGCAGCGGCACGCCTCCGACCCCGGCATCGACGCCGCGGGGGTAACTGAACAGATCGACCATCGCGCTGTGCACGTCCAGCTGCATGCCGCGGATCGCGCCGGCGTCGCGAAGGGCCTGGGCGAGCGTGTGGAGGCTCATCCTGTCCCCGCCGACGTAGAGCAGGTCACCGCTGGCATCGACGCCGACACCCGACCGCCATGTGTACTGCGGCTGGCTGCCGTCGGCGCCCCAGCTACCAGCAAGATCGGTGTCGAGTTCCCACACCAACGCGCGCGTTCCCGCGCCCAGCAGTCGTCCCGGCTGCCACTGGCCCTCACCCGGGAGAGGCGCGAATCCCGGCAGGGGCGCAAGCGGTGCAGGAGCGCTGACCCCCGCCGGCAGTGCTGCGCGGGGCTGGGTCGAGGGCAGGTCCGCCGGACCCGGTGCGGCACCCGACGGGGTGAGAAGCTGGAAGCACACGTTCTCGAGCAGGTCGACGAGCGGGCCCCGCCGTGGTCACGGATCCACTCGACAGTCCGTGCAGCGAAGGCGGAGGACCCGGGCGCCGACGGAACGCGGCCGTACGGGAGTCCCACCAGGGCGGTGGCCGCCATCATCAGAACGACGACGAGTCCTACCGACCGTCGTGGAGACACCGACCTGGAGGCGGCCTCGGGTCCGCTCGCCTGCTGTGCGCGCCTCGGCAGGCCCGAGCTCAGGTGGCGATGATGTCGGGAGGGGAGGCCATCGTCGCTCCCGGGCGCCATGGTCCCACGCGAGGAACTCCCGAGTGCACAGTCGGCCAGTCGACGGTTGGCGACAGGTAATCCGAGCTGCCGCCGGATGAATCGGATGCCGCGGGGAGACCACGGCCTGATCGACCTCGGCGGTGAGGCGGCAGTTCCGCTCGTTCACCGGGCCGGCCCCCGCGCTCCGGAGACCGGCGAGACCGACCGCAAGGGCCAGCACCTGTCCAGGGTCGGCCCCCGCTGCTGCTCTGTCGAATGCCGCAACCCTCCGACCTGGTGCCCCCGGCAGGATTCGAACCTGCGACCCAGAGATTAGAAGGCTCTTGCTCTGTCCAGCTGAGCTACGAGGGCGCGGGGCCCGGAGGCCGCCGCCGACGAGGGTAACGGCTCCGGTGCCGGGGGCTACCCGGCGCCGCCCGACCGTGCGACGCCGGGCGGCCCGATCGACCGGTTCCCCGACGTCACCCGTCCGTTTCGCGGTGTCCGCCCTCACGCGTCGGGGGTGCGAGATCCATACTGAGCGCATGGCACTGGGACTGCGCTCCGCGATCGGCTCGGACGTCGGCCGCCGGCGCACCGCGAACGAGGACTCCGGCGCGGCCGGGGATCGGCTGCTCGTCGTCGCCGACGGCATGGGCGGACACGCGCACGGGGAGCTCGCGAGTGCGCTCACGGTGGCGGCGATGCTGGAGCTGGACGAGCGCCTGCCCCAGGACCTCTCGCAGGTGGATCTGCTCGGCGAGCTCGCCTCCGCCGTCGACGAGGCGTCGGAGCGGCTGGCCGAGCACGCGCGCAAGGAGCCGGACACGCAGGGGATGGGCACCACCGTCGTCGCCCTGGTGTTCGACGGGAGCCGGCTCGCCCTCGCGCACGTCGGCGACTCCCGGATCTACCGCTGCCGCGCGGGTGAGCTGCACCAGCTCACCCGCGACCACACCATGGTCCAGCAGCTCGTCGACGAGGGACAGATCACGCCGGAGGAGGCCCTCGTCCACCCCCGTCGCTCCGTCCTCATGCGCGCGCTCAGCACCGAGCACCCGGTCGAGGCCGACCTCGAGGTCCTCGAGCCGCAGGCGGGGGACCGGTACCTCCTCTGCTCGGACGGGGTCACCGCGGTGCTGCCGGACAAGGCGATCGAGGACCTGATGGCCGCGCCGACCGGGCCCGAGGTCGTCGTCGAGCAGCTGATCACGCTGGCCAACCAGGGCGGGGGACCGGACAACATCACCTGCATCGTGGCCGACGTCGTCGACGTCGTCGACGCCGCCGAGGCCCCGGCACAGGGGGTGCGGGTCGTGGGCGCGGCGTCCGATTTGCGCTGAGCCACCGCATCGACGACCGGGAGAGCCTTCGGCGAGGCCCGCGTCCCCGGCGACACGCACCGTGCCGCCCAGGTCCGATCCGATCGTCATCCGGTGGCCCGCTCGCGGCAGGGCGGCGCCGACCCGCTCGGCCAGCCCCGGGATCTCGGTCACGAGGGGCAGTCCGGCAGCGGGGTACGACGGAAACCGTCGTCGTGCGGGCATAGCCTGGTCGCATGGCGCAGACGACCGCCGACCCCACCCCGACGACGCCGATCCGCCGGCCGCCCTCGGGCGTCGGCGGCCTGGTGGGGCTCGGCATGGCCGTGGCGGTGCTCGTCGCGGCGGGGCTCACCGCCCTCACTGGATCCCGGCCCGTCGAGAACCTGGGGCTGCCGGACCCGGGCACGCTCACCACGATCGGGCTGCCCGCCTTCCGGGCGGCGGCCGAGGTGTGCGCGGTGCTCGCGATCGGGTTCCTGCTCCTGGCGGCCTTCTTCGTGGCCCCCCAGCGGAGCGGCTACCTCGACGTGGCCGGGTACCGCGCGGTGCGCGCTGCGTCCTACGCGGCCGCCGGATGGGCCGTCTGCGCCCTGCTGCTGGTCCCGCTGAGCGCGGCCGACGCGTTGGGCAGACCGGTGGTCGACGTGCTCGATCCGGGCCTGCTCATCTCGGTCATCCCCAAGCTCGCGGACGCGATGTCATGGCTGTTGACTGCGATCGTCGCGTTGCTGTTGCTGGTCGCCTGCCGGCTCGTCCTCTCCTGGGGTTGGACGGTGGTGGCCTTCGGGCTCGCCCTGCTCGGCCCGCTGCCGGTGGCCCTCACCGGGCACTCCGCGGCGGGCGGCTCGCACGACGTCGCGACGAACAGCCTCGTCCTGCACGTCCTGGCCGCAGCGCTGTGGGTCGGTGGGCTGGTGGCGGTGCTGTCCCTCGCGGCGGCCCGCGCGGAGGGAGACGCGGTCACGCTGGGCGTCGCGGTACGCCGCTTCTCCCGGGTGGCGTTCTGGTGCTGGCTGGTGCTCGCGGCCACGGGGGTGCTCAACGCCCTGGTCCGGCTCTCGCCCGCGGACCTGTTCGGGTCCACCTACGGCACCCTCCTGCTCGGGAAGACGCTCGCGCTGCTGGCGCTCGGTGGGCTCGGTCTCCTCCACCGCAGACACACCGTGGAGGCGGCCGGGCGCGGCGAACGCGCGGCGCTCCTGCGGCTCGGCGGCGTCGAGGTGCTCCTGATGCTGGCCACCATCGGGCTCGCGGTGGCACTGGGGCGGAGCGCGCCGCCGACGGCGGACGCCGCTCCACCGTCGCGGACCGAGGTCGTGCTCGGCTACGACCTCGCCGGCCCGCCGACCCTGGCCCGCCTCGCCTTCGACTGGCGGTTCGATCTGTTCTTCGGCACGGCCGCCGTGATCATGGCCGTGCTCTACCTCCTGGGCGTGCGGCGGCTACGGGTCCGGGGGGACCGGTGGGGCACCGGGCGGACGGCGGCCTGGCTCTGCGGCTGTGCGGTACTCCTCCTCGCGACGAGCTCCGGGCTCGGCAGGTATGCGCCGGCGATGTTCAGCGTGCACATGGGCACGCACATGATGCTGTCGATGCTCACGCCGATCCTGCTCGTGCTGGGAGCACCCGTCACGTTGATGCTGCGGGCACTGCCGGTCGCGGGCCGGGGCAACCCGCCGGGGCCGCGGGAGTGGTTGCTCGCCGCCGTGCACTCGCCGGTCGCGAGGTTCGTGACCCACCCGCTGTTCTCGCTGCCCGTCTTCGTCGGCTCGTACTACGCGCTCTACTTCTCGAACCTGTTCGCGTGGGCGCTCGACGAGCACTGGGCGCACGTCGCCATGAACCTGCACTTCCTGCTCGCCGGCCTGATCTTCTTCTGGCCCGTGATCGGCGTCGACCCCTCGCCGCGCCGGCTACCGCCGGTCGCGCGGCTGGCGATCGTGTTCATCTCCGTGCCCTTCCACGCCTTCTTCGGCGTGGCGTTGATGGGCGCGGACACGGTGATCGGCGAGGCCTTCTACCGGTCGCTGGCCCTGCCGTGGGTCACCGATCCGCTGGTGGACCAGAAGCTGGGGGGCGGTCTCGCCTGGGCCTCCGGTGAGGTCCCGCTCCTCCTGGTCATCGTCGCGCTGCTCATCCAGTGGTCGCGGCACGACGAGCGGTCGGCCCGCCGCGATGATCGCCGGGCCGACGCGGACGGGGACGCAGAGCTCAAGGCCTACAACGCGATGTTGCACCGCTTGGCTCGTGGCGGGGCGCCGTCGGGCGCGTCCGAGAAATTTCCGGACGAGCAGAAGGACGATGCGCCGCACGACGAACGACGGTCGGAGAGCCCGTCCGCAGGCCACCCGCCGGCCGAAGCGTCGGGCATCGGCGCAGGTGAGCAGCGCCGGGCCGCGCCGCCGACGGGCTGACCGTTCGTCGCACGCCGCCTCGGGGTCGATCTCGGCCAGGGACGGCGTTTGCGCAGGTCAACACGCAGATGGGGGGCCGATTTGACCACCCCCGGAGGTCCTGGTGTAACTTTCTCCTCGTCGCCGCGGCGAGCGGAAGGACGGATCGGGCCGGGTCTCCGGGCCGGGTCGGGCTCGCCAGAGGGAGACAGCCTCCGCGGAAGCGATACCTCCGGGTAGCGTGGCAGGGGCGCGTCGGACGGACGTTGGGGCTTGCCTCGGCGGCACGGACGACCTAACATATGAGAGTTGCCTCCGATCCGATCGGATCTGGTAGGCTCTCGAACAGAGCGACAACGCCCCGGACGATCCCGCAAGGGTTCCCGATGGTGTGCGGGTGTCTTTTGAGAACTCAACAGTGTGT
>NZ_JBHSQK010000051.1:0-56135 GCF_042658055.1 Pseudonocardia lutea | reverse complement strand
CGACCCCGCCGCGCAGCCCGCCGACCCCGCCGCGCAGCCTGCCGGGCCCGCCACGCAGTCTGCCGACCCTGCCGACCCTGCCGCGCGCCACGCCAGTCCCGCGGGGCCCGTCGATCCCGCGCGGCCCGCCGACCCCGCCCCGCCCGACGGCGATTCCCCCGCGCACGAGGACGGGACCGCGCGCTCCGAGAAGCCCGCGGGCGGCGCTCCCGCCCGCCGCGCGCCCCTGGGCACCGCGGGCCTGGTGCTGCTCGTCCTCCTCACCGGCCTGACCCTGCTGTTGGGCTACGCGAACAAGGCCCGCTGCACCGGCCCGGAGTTCGACGCGGCCGGCCGCTCGGCCCCCGACTACGCGGTGCGGCAGTACCGCGACGCCTGCTACTCGGACATCCAGAAGCTGTGGCTGGGCCGCGAGGTGGACCGGCACGTCTTCCCCTACGTCCACGGCTCGATCACCCCGGACGGGCAGCTGCAGGGCGGCACCGTCGAGTACCCCGTGCTCACCGGCGTGCTGATGTGGCTCGGTGCGCTGGGGGCCTCGACGGACGCCGGCTTCCTGCTCACCTCGGCGCTGATCCTGGCCCCGTTCGGGCTGGTCACCGGAGGGATGCTCGGCCGTCTCGCGCGCTGGCGGGCCCTGCTGTGGGCGCTCGGCCCACCGCTCGTGCTCTACGCCTTCCACAACTGGGACCTGCCGGCCGTCGCGTGCGCGGTCGGCGCGGTGTTCGTGCTGCACGGCCTGCGGCGGGAGGTGCCGCTGCCCACCCGTGCCACCGCGGCCGCGGTGCTGCTCGGCCTCGGCTTCGCGGTGAAGCTCTACCCGGGGGCGTTCCTGCTGCCGCTGGCGCTCTACGTGCTCACCCGCGGCCGCCCGCCGGGTGCGGGCCTCGACGTCACGGGCGCGGTCCGCGTGTGCCTGGCCGGCACGCTCGCCGCGGTCGCGGTGAACCTGCCCTTCGCGCTGCTCGGCTTCCCCGGCTGGGCCGCCTCGTTCGCCTTCCAGCAGCAGCGGCCGATCGACGTGAGCACCAACTCGATCTGGTTCTGGGGCGCCCGCCCGCTGATGGCCGACCTGGGCGTCGGCGAGGACTTCGAGCCGGTCGTCGCCGTGCTGTCGCCGGCGTCGGTGCTGCTGGCCTTCGTGGTCGCGGCCGCGATCGGGCTGTGGCGGTGGCGGCGCGGAGCGGTCTACCCGTGGATCGGGGTCAGCGCCGCGATGCTCTGCGCCTTCCTGCTCCTGCACAAGGTGCACTCCCCGCAGTACACGCTCTGGCTGCTGCCCTTCCTGGTGCTGCTGCGGATCCGCTGGGGCTGGATCGTGGCCTACCTCGCGGCCGACGCGCTGATCGGCATCGGCATCTTCCGCTGGTTCCACCTGCTCGACGTCGGCGCCGACGCGGGGATCGGCGCCGGCTTCGCCGCCCAGGCCGTGGTGCTCGGGGTGTGGGGCAAGGCCGCGCTGCTGGCGATCCTGTTCGTGCTGTTCCTCCGCGTGCCCGCGACGGTCGACGCGCGTGACCGGGTCGGTGCCGACCTCACCGCCAGGCGAACACCGGCTGCTCCAGGTGGTCCACCCGGGTCGGGCGGCCGTGCAGCAGCAGCTCCCGGACCTGGTACAGCACCGCACCGGTCGGCGCGTGCACGAACCGGTCGAACAGCGGCACCTGGATGACCGGCGCGTCGGACTCCGGGATGGTGAGGAAGCGCGGCTCCACGTCGATGTCGGCCAGCGGGATCCGGTGCAGCTCGCCGACCTCGGCGGGGTTCGGGGTCAGCTCGCCGACCTCGCCGCCCCACAGCACGACCGGCGTGATGACGTACCCGGAGCGGGTCACGTAGTCGTCGAGCAGCCCGAGCACGGCGTCCTCGCCCAGCGGCAGCCCGACCTCCTCGAGCAGCTCCCGGCGGCCGGTCTCGGTGATCGTCTCGCCCGGGTCGGAGCGCCCGCCGGGCAGCGCCCACTGCCCGGAGTGCCGGCGCAGGGTGGCGGCCCGCCGGGTGAGCAGGAAGGCGAGCCCGTCCGCCAGGCCGGCGCCACCGGTGGTGACCAGCGTGACGGTGACCGCGGAGCGCTTCAGGTCGGGCCGCTCGACGGCCCGCCGCTCGAACCCCGCCAGCCGCTCCTCGACGGCCGCGCGCAGCCCTGCGACGCGGCCCCCGGGGTCGGACCCGACCCCGCTCTCAGCCGTTGCCATGCTCCGGACTCTGCCCCACCGGGACGCGGCGCGCGGTCCGCTGTGACGGCTGTCGCACCGGCCAGTCCGGATCGCCCGCGGGATCGCCGGCCCGGACCGGGTCCCGCGAGGGCCGCAGGATCGAGCGCACCACGAGCACGCACAGCAGTACGACGACGGCGTCGCGCAGCAGGACCGCCCCGAGGAACCAGTCCGGCGGCAGCCCCTTCTCGTCCGTGCCGACGTAGAAGAACATCCGCGGGACCCAGACCAGCGCGTCCACGGTCATCCACGCGAGCAGCAACCGCCAGCGCGGCAGGGCGAGCACGGCCAGCGGCACCAGCCACAGCGAGTACTGCGGGCTCCAGACCTTGTTGACCAGCAGGAACGCGGCGACGATCAGGAAGGCCAGGGACGCCAGCCGGGGCGGCCGGGGCGCCTTGGCGGCCAGCACGACCAGGCCGGCGCAGGCGGTCACGAGCAGGGCCGCGGTGACGGCGTTGAGCGTGTCGGGTGCCTGGTCGGGGCGCAGCGGGCCGTCGAACCCGCTCCACCCCGTGAAGTACGAGAGCGCGTAGTACAGCGAGTCGGGGTCGGCGGGCCGGGTCCGGTTGAGCCGCACGAACTCCCACCAGCCGGCGGGCCACAGCAGCGCGACCGGCAGGTTCACCGCCAGCCAGGTGACGACGGCGGCGCCGATCGTCCGCAAGGCGGTGCCGAGCTCGCGGCGGCGGGCGGCCACGAGCAGCACCGGCAGCAGCAGGAGCAGCGGGTAGAGCTTGGCGGCGCCGCCCAGGCCGAGCAGGACCCCGCCGAGGACGGGCCGGCGCCGGGCGATCGCGAGGAGCCCGCCGCAGGCCAGGGCGACGGCCGGGGCGTCGAAGTTGGTGAAGGCGTGCACCGCGACGAGCGGGGAGACCGCGACCAGCGCCGCGTCCCAGGGCCGCCCGGGGCGCAGCCGCACCACGGCCCACACCGCCACGATCCAGGCCAGGGCGAGGCCGAGGGCGACCAGGTCGAAGTACACGACCACCGGGAGCGCCGTCGGCAGCGGCAGCACCTCGGCCGCGGCCGTCCAGCCGTCCGTCAGCCGCGCCGCCGCCCACTGGTAGAAGCCGGTGAGCACCGGATACTCCATGTACCGGGTCTGCGGGGCGCCGCCGCCGGAGGTGTCGGTCCACGCGTCCCGGTAGGGGACGGCCGAGGGGTCGTCGAGCCGCTCGATGGCGTAGAGCGGCACCGTGTCCGAGTAGCACATGGCCACGTACTGGCGGTTGTTCTGCCAGTCGAGGGCCAGCTGCCCGTCGCCCGTGCGGTACTGCTGCAGGCACGGCGACTTGCCGAGCCAGCCCAGCGCGAGGGTGACCACGGCGAGCAGCAGCACCACCCGCAGCGGGGTCCAGAAGGCGGCGCGGCCGACGAGCGCGTGCCGGCCGAGCGGACCACCGACGACCCGGCTCGCGGCCGCGGCGAGCGGCTCGGTCCACGTCGGGACCACCCGCGCGGGCTCCCGGGGCGGCCGGGGCCTGCGGTCGGTGCCCCGCGGCCGCCGGGGCGCGGGGGACGGGGCGTCCTCCGGGGCGACCGGCCGCGACGTCACCTAGTTGCCGCCGTCCTCGCCGTCGTTGCCGTTCCCGTTTCCGTCGCCGTTCCCGGAGTTGCCGTTGCCGTTGCCACGGCCCGAGTCGCCGTTGCCGGAGTCGCGGTTGCGGCCGTTGCCGTTGTCACGGCCGTTGTCCCCGCCGTTGTCCCCGCCGTTGTCCCCGCCGTCCCGGCTGCGCCGCTGCTGGCCTTCCTGGTCCTCGCCACCCGAGTCGGCGGACCGGGTCGGCGTGCTCGACTGGCCGGCGTAGTCGGAGACCGGGGCCTGCCCGATCGGCGTGAACTTGGACCAGGGCTCGACCTCGGTGCCGCGCAGGGCGTCGGACATGTACTCCTGCCAGATCGAGCCCGGCAGCATGCGGCCGTAGATCGGCCGGCCGGCCGAGTTCTTGATCGGCGAGTTGTCGTCAGTGCCGACCCACACCGCCGTGGCGAGCTGCGGGGTGTAGCCGACGGTCCAGGCGTCGTTGTTCTGGCCCTCGATGCTGCTCTGCACGGTGCCGGTCTTGGCGGCGACCGGGCGGCCGTCCCGCAGCCCGATCCGCGAGGAGCTGGCCACGTCCGTCATCGACTCGGTGACGTTGCGCGCGACCTGCTGGCTGAACGCCTGCGTGCCGGCCGAGGCGCCCGCCCCGTGGTCGAAGATGACCCGGCCGTCGCTCGTGGTCACCTTGGCGACGAGGTAGGGCTGGCGGGCGACGCCGTCGGCCGCGAACGTGGCGAACGCGGACGCCATGTTCTCGGTGGTGACGTTCTTGTCGCCGAGCGAGATGCCGCCGGTCGGGTTGGCCAGCGGCGCGGCCGGGATACCGGCCTTGATCGCGGCGTCGGCGACCTTCTGCGGCCCGACGTCCAGCGCCATCCGGTAGAAGACGGTGTTGATCGACTGCGTCATGGCCGTCTTGACCGAGCACCGGCCGCAGCTCACGCCCTCGGAGTTGGACACCTTCTGGCCCGCGAGGGTCTGCGGCGACGAGCCGTCGTACTGGGTGCCCAGGCCGATCGGGTCCGGCTGCTGCAGCGCCGCGGCCAGCACGAACGGCTTGAACGACGAGCCGGGCTGCTTGGACGCCTGCGCGTAGTCGAGGCCCACGCCGTCGTTGCCGCCGAAGTAGGCCAGCACCGCGCCGGTCTTCGGGTCGATCGACACGAGGGCGGTCCGGAGGTTGTCCGGCTGGCCCTTGAGGACCTTGTTGGCCGCGTCGACCGCGTCCTTCTGCTTGTCCGGGTCGATCGTGGTCTGGACGGTCAGGCCCTCGGTGTTGATCTCCGCCTCGGAGATGCCGTTCTGCTCGAGCTCGGCGCGGACCTGGTTGTAGATGTGGCCGTTGGCGTCGCCGGGGATGCCGCCCTCGACGGCCGCGGGCGGCAGCCACCTCGGGAACTGCTGCTGGGCGCGCTCGGCCGGGCTCATCCAGCCCATCTGGACCTCGCCGTCGAGCACGAAGTTCCAGCGCTCCTGGGACTTGTCCAGGTTCTTCGCCGGGTCCCAGCGCGACGGCGACTGGATCAGCCCGGCGAGCATCGCGCCCTCGGAGGGGGTCAGCTGCTGGACGTCCTTGCCGAAGTACGCCTGGCCGGCGGCCTGGATGCCGTACGCGCCGCGGCCCAGGTAGATCGCGTTGAGGTAGTTCTCCAGGATCTCCTGCTTGGTCTGCTCCTTGGAGATCTTCGCGGCGAGCACGATCTCCTTGTACTTGCGCCAGAGCGAGAACTGGTCCTGGCCGGTGGTCACCTTGATGTACTGCTGGGTGATCGTGGAGCCGCCGCCGATGCCGCCGGTCAGCTGGCTCCACACGGCCCGGCCGATGCCGGAGATGTCGAAGCCCGGGTTCGAGAAGAACGAGCGGTCCTCGGCGGACAGCACGGCGTGCTGCACCGGCACCGGCACCTGGTCGAGGGTGACGTTGGTCCGGTTGATGTTGTTGGGCCGCACGGTGGCGAGCGGGCTGCCGTCGGCGAAGGTGAAGGTGGCGACCTGGGTGTTGGCCACGTCGTCGGAGCTGGGCACCCGGAAGACCACCCAGCCGACGGCGAAGGCCAGGAACGGGCCGAGGACCAGGGCGGCCAGCGCCCACAGCACGATCCGGCGCACGAGCCGCCTCCGTCCTCCCGGTCGGGGGCCCTCGCCGTCCCCGCCGCCGTCACCCCCGGGGCCCGGGCGGCGCGGCGGCGGACCGGGCGGCTCGGCCAGGGCCAGCGAGGTGGGCCGGTCGTCCGGGCCCGAGGTGCTCGGGTCGTGCGTCAGCAGCGTCGGGGGTGCCACCGGCGGCTGCCCGGGACTCCCCGGACCGCCGGGTCCGCCCTGCGGCCCGACGCGGTGCGGCATCGGCCGGTTCGGCGGGCCGAACGCGCCCGGCTGCCCGGGCGGCACCGGGGGTGCGCCCTGCGACCGCTGCGGCGGCGGACCGGACCGGGCGGCGCGGCCCCGCCAGGGCCCCCCGCCCGGTGGCGGGGGGCCCTGGTTCGGGCGGACGTCCCAGACGTCCGGGACGCCGGGCCGGGGCGGCGGGCCGCCGGCTCCTGGTCGGTCGCTGCGTTGATCGGTCACCGCGGGCTCCGTGCTTCTCCGGTCCGCCGGCGGGGAGTGGGGGCGGACCGGGCTGGGGCGTGGGGTGCGGGCGCTGTACGGCTCACGGGGTAGGGGCTCGTCGGGCGGGGATCGGGGCGGGACGCGTCACTCGGCGGCGGTCCTCCGGCGGCGCGGGCGGTCGGGCCGGGCGCCGGTGCCCAGCACCGACGATTGGACCAGATGGTTCCAGCTGCACGTGCGACAGACCTCCACGAGGTAGACGGAGAACTCGCCGTGCCGGGCCGCGAGCTCCTCGACCTCCTCGGGGTCGCGGGCCGAGCCGGACACCTGGCGGAGCTCCTCGCCGAACACCCACCAGACGTGGGTCAGCCGTTCCTTGCGGCACACCGGGCACTGCTGCTGGGTCGGCCGGCCGTGGAAACGGGCGGCCCGCAGCAGGTACGGGCTCGCGTCGCAGACCTCCGCGGTTCCCACCCGACCGGCGTAGACATCGGCGAGCAGCGCGCGGCGCCGCAACGCGTAGTCCACGACCTGTCGCTGGGTGAGCACCCGACCAGGGTACTCAGCCACCCGCCCGTGCGGTTCCCGAACCGCCCGGACGGGCGTGGCCGCCCGGCGCAGCCGCAGGTCGCGGCCGTGACCGGGATCCCGACGCCGGTCCGGGCACGCGTCGGGGACCCCGTCGATCCGGGTCGGAATCCCGTGTCGACACTGCGCGCGGATGTATCGGGTCGATATAGTGATCCGACCGATCGCCGGGGCCAGCGGGGTCCCCGGGCGGCCCACGGGAGGAGGGAGGCGGATGCTCGAGTTCGCCATCCTCGGGCTACTGCTGGAAGCCCCGATGCACGGCTACGAGCTGCGCAAACAGCTCGGGCTGCGGCTCGGCGGCTTCCGCGCCTTCTCCTACGGCTCGCTCTATCCCGCGCTGCGCAGACTCGTCCGCGCGGGCCTGATCGTCGAGGATCCCGACAGGTCCGGGAGCCCACCGGCGAGCGGTGGCGGCTGGTCCCGGCGCGCACGGCGCGTCTACCGGATCACCGCCGACGGCAAGGAGCGGTTCGGCGAGCTGCTGGCCGAGTCCGGCCCGCAGACCTGGGACGACGAGAGCTTCGGCGTCCACCTGGCGTTCTTCTCCCGCACCCCCGCCGAGACCAGGATGCGGATCCTGGAGGGCAGGCGGCGGGCGGTCGAGGAACGCCGCGAGGGGCTGCGCGCCGCGCTCGCCAGGGCCGGCGAGCAGATCGACCGGTACACCCGCGAGCTGCACGAGCTCGGCCTGGACACCACCGAACGCGAGGTGCGGTGGCTGAACGAGCTCATCGAGCGGGAGCGTCACCCCGGCGACGAGGCCGGACCCAACAGGCCTTGACGAAGGCCGAAGTCCCCCGACCGAGAAAGAAGGAGAGCCGGCATGAGTGAGGTGCGAGTCGCCGTCGTCGGCGTCGGCAACTGTGCGGCGTCGCTGGTCCAGGGCGTCCAGTACTACGCGGACGCCGACCCGGCCACCCGCGTCCCCGGCCTGATGCACGTCGACTTCGGCGGCTACCACGTGCGCGACGTGAAGTTCGTCGCCGCGTTCGACGTCGACGCGAAGAAGGTCGGCCGCGATCTCTCGGAGGCCATCACGGCCAGCGAGAACAACACCATCAAGATCGCCGACGTGCCGCCGCTCGGCGTCCCGGTGCAGCGCGGCCACACCCTCGACGGGCTGGGCCGCTTCTACCGCGAGACGATCACCGAGTCGGACGAGGAGCCCGTCGACGTCGCGCAGGTCCTGCGCGAGACGCGGGCGGACGTGCTCGTCTCCTACCTGCCGGTGGGCAGCGAGGCGGCCGACCGCTTCTACGCGCAGGCGGCGATCGACGCGGGCGTGGCCTTCGTGAACGCCCTGCCGGTGTTCATCGCCTCGGACCCGGTGTGGGCGCAGAAGTTCCGCGACGCAGGCGTCCCGATCGTCGGCGACGACATCAAGTCGCAGGTGGGCGCCACCATCACCCACCGGGTGCTGGCCAAGCTCTTCGAGGACCGCGGCGTGCAGCTCGACCGCACGATGCAGCTCAACGTGGGCGGGAACATGGACTTCCTGAACATGAAGGAGCTGGAGCGCCTCGAGTCGAAGAAGGTGTCCAAGACCCAGTCGGTGACCTCGCAGGTCGACCGCGACATGGGCAAGGACAACGTGCACATCGGCCCGTCGGACTACGTCGCCTGGCTCGACGACCGCAAGTGGGCCTACGTCCGGCTCGAGGGCCGTGCGTTCGGCGACGTCCCGCTCAACCTCGAGTACAAGCTCGAGGTCTGGGACTCGCCCAACTCCGCGGGCATCATCATCGACGCCGTGCGCGCCGCGAAGATCGCGAAGGACCGCGGGATCGGCGGTCCCATCCTCTCCGCGTCGAGCTACTTCATGAAGTCCCCGCCCGAGCAGTACAGCGACTCCGAGGCCCGGGTCGCGGTGGAGGAGTTCATCCGGGGCGAGCGGGAGCGCTGACGCCTCTCACCCGTCCAGGACCCCGGTCGGAGCCTCGCTCCGGCCGGGGTTCCTTTTTGTTTGCCTTCCGGAACTGTTGACGGAGCTTCCGGACCGGAAAAGATTTCACCCGGGTGGAGTCATCACGACCGCGTAACGTGAGGCCGCCGAAGCAGCCTCACCTGCATCGCCGAGTTTGACCACGCAATCACATGCCGATCACGATCTTCGTTGGTCCGAACGAGTAACCAATCCGGTGAGAACGCTCACCCGAATTTCCGGGTAAGAATGTTATCTGCGTCATGGCGACGACCGTAATGCGTTCGTAATTTCCTTCGCGGCCTCGCGGCACCGCCCTCCACCCGGGAGGACGGGCACGGGGTCACCGCCCGGACGGGCGGGTGCACCGCCGGCCCCGGGCTCCCCACGCCTCCCCGCCGGAGTACTCCCCCCGCACCCGTCAGGCCGGATCCCCGCTCTCCCCCGAGCGGGCGCCGGCGGTCGTCGGGCGGTGCGATTCACGAGGATGCACACCGGTGCCCGAGCACAAACCTGCGCTCCTGCGTTCCACCCTGGTCGCCGCCACCGCAGCCGCGGCCGCCTTCTTCTCCCTCGCGCCCGCCTCCACCGGGGCCGGCGCCGAGGCCCCGGCCACCACCGCGGCCGCTCCCGCCGCCCCCGTCGAGGCCGCGGTGCAGACGGTCGCGTTCACCGCACCCGCGCAGGCCGTCGAGGCGGCCTCGGCCGGCCTCTCGCCCGCCGCGAAGCGCGCCTCCGCCCTGTCGGCGGCGCTCGCGCAGGTCGGCAAGCCCTACCGTTACGGGGCCGCCGGCCCGTCGGCGTTCGACTGCTCCGGCCTCACGAGCTACGCGTTCAAGAGTGCCGGGGTCTCGATCCCGCGCACCAGCCGCGCCCAGTCGACCGTGGGCACCCCGGTCTCGAAGGGCGCCCTGCAGCCCGGTGACCTGGTCTTCTTCTACAAGCCGGTGAGCCACGTGGCCCTGTACATCGGCAACGGCCAGGTCGTGCACGCGAGCACGAGCGGGCAGCCGGTGAAGATCGCCTCGCTGGACGCGATGCCGTTCAGCGGCGCACGCCGGGTCTGAGCCGCACCTCGTCCGCGCCCGGCCCGCGTCCGGTCGTCGTCCGATCCACGGGACACCGGCAGCCGATCTAGGGTGGCGACCGTGGACCCCCGGCCCCTCGCCCTCGTCACCGGTGCCTCCCGCGGGATCGGCGCCGCCGCCGCCCGTGCCCTCGCCCTCACGCACGACCTGCTGCTGGGCGGGCGCGACGCGGTGGCCCTCGAGTCCCTGGCCGCCGAACTCGGCGGCGCGCGGGCCTGGCCGGTCGAGCTGACGGACGACGGCTCCGTCGCCGCGGCCGTGGCCGGGCTCGACCTGCCGCGGCTCGACGTCCTGGTGCACTCCGCCGGCGTCGGACTCCTCGGCACGATCGAGGAGACCGAGCCGGAGACCTGGCGGCGCCAGTTCGAGGTCAACGTCGTCGCGGTGGCCGGGCTGACCCGGCTGCTGCTGCCCGCGCTGCGGGCGGCCCGTGGCGACGTCGTGCTGGTCAACTCCGGATCGGGGCTCACCGCCCGGGCCGGCTGGGGCTCCTACGCCGCCAGCAAGTTCGCGCTGCGCGCCTTCGCCGACGCGCTGCGCGCCGAGGAGCCGGACCTGCGGGTGACCTCCGTGCACCCCGGCCGCGTCGACACGGACATGCAGCGGGCCGTCGTCGCGCACGAGGGCGGGGAGTACGACGGGTCGAGGTTCCTGCGGCCCGAGAGCGTCGCCGCCGCGATCGTCACCGCGGTCGCGGCGACCGACGACGCCCACGTGCCCGAGATCGTCATCCGGCCGCGCTGATCCGGGGTCGCCGATCCGGCCGCACTCGTCCGGGCGCCGATCACGCGCCGCCGATTCCCCGGCCGCTCGACACCGGGCCGCCGATCCCGGATCGCCGATCCCGGGTCGTCGACTGCGGCGGGTCGGGTCCCCGCCGAACCGACAGGGCGAGGACGGTTCCGGCGGGCCGACGCGTGGGTAGGGTGCGTGCCATGCTCGATCCGGCGCAGGTCGATCTCGGCGAGCTGGCGAACGCGCTCGACGACCGCACCCCCGAGGTGCAGTGGTGGATCGACCCGCGCACGGGTCGGATCGTGCCGACGGTGCCCGAGGTCTACACCGGTGAGCCGGACGACTCGGAGGAGCTCGAGGAGCAGGGCTGGGTCCCGATCGAGCAGACCGGCTCGCGCGAGGGCTACCAGGACATGGCCGACTTCACCGCGGGCGTCCAGCACCGGCGGGCCGCCGAGCTGCTCGACCGCGCGCTCAACGGCCGCGGCGCCTTCCGTCGCTTCAAGAACACGCTGTTCGAGTTCCCCGAGGTGCGGGACCAGTGGTTCCGGTTCCGCGACGCCCGGTCGCGCCGGCGCGCGCTGGCCTGGCTCGCCGACGCCGGGCTCGTGGACCCGGAGAAGGCCGAGCTCGCGGCCGCCGCCTACCCGGACCCGGCGCCGGAGAACGAGGACCTGCCCGCCGCGGTCGCGACCGAGATCGCGGCGCACTACGGCGACCGCCTGCACCAGATCCTGCTGGTCGGGCCGTGGGCGAGCGGGGAGGGCTCGGTCGAGTCCGAGCTGGACCTGCTCGTGGTGCTCGAGGACCTGGAGTCGCCGTGGGCCGAGCTGCGGGCCGTCGAGTCCGTGCTGTGGCGGCACACCGAGCGCTCGGGCATCACGGTCTGCGCCTATCCGGTGACCCAGGCCCAGCTGTCCCGGCCCGAGGAGCCCTGGCTGGTCCGGGCCCGCACCGAGGCGGTGCGGCTGCGGTGACGAACGCGGAGGTGCCGGTGCCGGGGCCGCGGCCCGGCATGGCCCGGGCGCGGCGCGAGCTTGCGGCGGCCGAGCTGCTGGCCGCGAGCGGGTTCGCCGGCCAGGCGGTGGCCGCGGCGGCCCGGGCCGCGCTGGACTCCGCCCAGATGGCGCTGGCGGCCCTCGACGAGGCCCGCGACCAGTCGTCGGACGTCGTGTCGGCCTACGTCCGCCGGGTGGTCCGCGAGCGCGCCATGGACCCGGTCACCGGGCGCCTGCTCCGCTCGCTGCTCAACCGCGCGGCGCTGGCGGAGCGCTCCTGGGCGGCGGTTCCGCTCGAGGAGGCGCGGTCCGCGCTGGCCGACGCCGCGCTCGTCCTGACCGAGGTCGACGAGTGGCTCGACGACCCGGCCCGCAGCGCCCCGCCGCGGCCGGGGGCGACCCGGCGGGCCGTGCGGCCGCTCAAGCGCCGCCGGGCCTCCGACACGAGCTGAGCCACGAGGCCCGGCGGCGGGCCGGGGGACCGGCCCGCCGTGAACGGCCGAGGATCAGCGGACGACGTTCACCAGGCGGCCCGGCACCACGATCACCTTGCGCGGCTCGGCCCCGGCCAGCGCGGCGACGATCTTCTCGTCGGCCAGCGCCGCGGCTCGCACGGCCGCGTCGTCCGCGTCGGCCGGCACGGTGACGCGCGAGCGCACCTTGCCGTTGACCTGGATCGGGTACTCGACGGTGTCCTGCACGAGGTACCGCTCGTCGGCCACCGGGAAGGACTCGTAGGCCAGCGTGGCCTCGTGCCCCAGCCGCTGCCACAGCTCCTCGCTGATGTGCGGGGCCAGCGGCGCCAGCATCAGCACCAGCGGCTCCGCCACCGCCCGCGGCGCCCCGCCCGGGTAGGCCTTGGTCAGGTGGTTGTTCAGCTCGATGAGCTTCGCGGCCGCCGTGTTGTAGTGCAGCGCCGGGTAGTCCTCGCGCACGCCGGCGATCGCCTTGTGCAGGGCCCGGAGGGTGTCGACGTCGGGCTCGACGTCGGCGACCCGGGACTCGCCGGTGTTCTCGTCGACCAGGTTGCGCCACACCCGCTGCAGGAACCGCTGCGGCCCGACGACGTCCCGGGTCGACCAGGGCCGGGAGGCCTCCATCGGGCCGGTGTACATCTCGTACAGCCGGAAGGTGTCCGCGCCGTACCGGTCGCACATCTCGTCCGGCGTGACGACGTTCTTCAGGGACTTGCCCATCTTCCCGTACTCACGGTTCACGGGCTGGCCGTTCCACGTGAAACGGCCGTTCTCGTCCTCGACGACCTCCTCGGCCGGCACGTACAGGCCGCGCGAGTCGGTGTACGCGTAGGCCTGGATGTAGCCCTGGTTGAACAGCTTGCGGAAGGGCTCCTCGCTGGTCACGTACCCCAGGTCGTACAGCACCTTGTGCCAGAACCGCGAGTACAGCAGGTGCAGCACCGCGTGCTCGACGCCGCCGACGTACAGGTCCACGCCGCCCGGGTCGACCGGCGAGATCTCCGGCTCCTTGCCGATCCAGTACTTCTCGGCCTCGACGCCGGTGAACCGCTCGGAGTTCTCCGGGTCCAGGTAGCGCAGGTAGTACCAGCACGACCCCGCCCACTGCGGCATCGTGTTCGTCTCGCGGCGGTACTTCTTCGGCCCGTCGCCCAGGTCCAGCTCGACGTTCACCCAGTCGTCGGCGCGCGACAGGGGCGGCTCCGGCTCGGTGTCCGCCGCCTCGGGGTCGTAGGTCTTGGGGGAGTAGTCGTCGACGTCCGGCAGCACGACGGGGAGCTGGTCCTCCGGCAGCCCGACGGGGCCGTGCTCGTCCCACACGATCGGGAACGGCTCGCCCCAGTACCGCTGCCGGGAGAACAGCCAGTCCCGCAGCTTGTACTGGACGACGCCCTCGCCCGAGCCCTTCGCCGCCAGCCAGTCGATGATCAGGCGCTTGGCCTCGGCCACGCCCAGGCCGTTCAGGCTGATCTCCGCGTTCGCCGAGTTGATCGCGGGGCCGTCGCCGGTGAAGGCCTCGCCCTGCCAGCCCTCGCCGGGGTCGACGGTCCGCACGATCGGCAGCCCGAACGTCGTGGCGAAGTCCCAGTCCCGCTGGTCCTGCGCCGGTACCGCCATGATCGCGCCGGTGCCGTAGCCCATCAGCACGTAGTCGGCGACGAAGACCGGGACCTCCTCGCCGTTGACCGGGTTGGTGGCGTAGGCACCGGTGAAGACGCCGGTCTTCTCCTTGTTCTCCTGCCGGTCCAGCTCCGACTTCCGCGCCGCCTCGGCGCGGTAGCCGGCGACGGCCTCGACCGGGGTGGCGGCGCCACCGGTCCACCGCTCGTCCGTGCCCTCGGGCCACGCGCCCGGGGTCAGCACGTCGACCAGCGGGTGCTCGGGGGCCAGGACCATGTAGGTGGCGCCGAACAGCGTGTCCGGACGGGTGGTGAAGACCTCGATCTGCTCGCCGGCGGCGGGGAAGCGCACCCGGGCGCCCTCGGAGCGGCCGATCCAGTTCCGCTGCATCGCCTTGACCGACTCCGGCCAGTCCACCCGGTCCAGGTCGGCGGCCAGGCGGTCCGCGTACTCGGTGATCCGCATCATCCACTGCTTGAGGTTGCGGCGGAAGACGGGGTAGTTGCCCCGCTCGCTGCGGCCGTCGGCGGTGACCTCCTCGTTCGCCAGCACCGTGCCCAGGCCCGGGCACCAGTTCACCGGTGCCTCGGAGATGTAGGCCAGGCGGTAGGAGTCGATCAGCGCGCGGCGCTCGGCCTCGGCCAGCTCGGCCCAGGGACGGCCGTCCGGGGTGGGACGGGCGCCGGACTCGAGGTCGGCCCGCAGCTCGGCGATCGGGCGGGCGCGGTCGGCCTCGGTGTCGTACCAGGACTCGAAGATCTGCAGGAAGATCCACTGGGTCCAGCGGTAGAACGAGACGTCCGTGGTCGCGATGGAGCGGCGCGGGTCGTGCGCCAGGCCCAGCTGCCGCAGCTGCGCCTTGTACCGGGCGATGTTGGCCTCGGTGGTGGTGCGCGGGTGCGTGCCCGTCTGCACGGCGTACTGCTCGGCGGGCAGGCCGAACGCGTCGAAGCCCATCGGGTGCAGCACGTTGTGCCCGGTCATCCGCAGGTAGCGGCCCAGCACGTCGGTGCCGATGAAGCCGAGCGGGTGCCCGACGTGCAGCCCCGCGCCCGAGGGGTACGGGAACATGTCCATCACGTACGCCTTGGGCTTCTCCGAGCCCGGCTCGCCCGGGTTCGGCGCGTGGAACGTGCCCTCGGCCTCCCACCTGTCCTGCCAGCGGCGCTCGATCTCGCCGGCCAGGCGCGCGTCGTAGCGGTGGGGCGGGGACGCGGGAGCGTCTCCGGGCGCGATGGTGGTGCTCTCCGTGCTCATGATCCCGCTCTACCTCGAGGATGAACCGTCGCCGACGGTTCGCCGGTCGGCCTGCTCGTGCGGTCGCCGGGAGCCGCGTCGGTGACCCTCCCCGGTCGGTCCGGGAGGTGACCTCGGCGTGCGGCTCGGCGCGGCGCCGGTGAGGCCGGGCTTCCGGCGGGCCGTGGAACGCGTACCCAGGGTAACGCCGCTGGCCGACGGGCCTCGACGGGGTTGGGCGGGGGAGCCCGGCGCCCGGCTGTGGTCGGCCGTGTGGTGCCGTCGGGGGTGACGCGCTCTGTGACGCCGGGTGTGATGCCGGGTGCGATGCTGAGGACGCGGCGGGTGTGGTGGGGACGGGGTGGGTGCGCCGGGACGCGGTGGGTGCGCCGGGACACGGTGGGTGCNGGTGGGTGCGCCGGGACACGGTGGGTGCGCCGGGACACGGTGGGTGCGCCGGGACACGGTGGGTGCGCCGGGACACGGTGGGTGCGCCGAGGACACGGTGGGTGCGCCGAGGACACGGCGGTGTGCCGGGGATGCGGCGGATGCGCCGGCCGGGACGCGGCGGGTGCGACGTGGAGGACGCGGCGCGGGTGCGACACCCGGGTCCGCGGTGGGTGTGACGTTGGGCGCGCGGCGGGTGTCACGTCGGGCCGCGGCGGGAGTGACGTCGGCGGCGTGGCGGGTGTCACGTCGGGCTGCGGCAGGAGTGACGTCGGTGCGCGCGGGATGTGACGTCGGTCCGCGGCGCGGGTGATGTCGGGGGCGCGGCGGGCACCCGGAGGCCCGATCTACCCTGGTGGCGTGCCCGTGACCCTGCGCCTCGTCCTCGGTGTGCTCTTCGTCCTGATCGGTGTCGCGCTGGTCACGGTCGCCGTGCTGGGGGCACGCTCGCTGCTCCCGCGCAACCGCTGGGCCGGTGTGCGCACCGCCGCGACCCTCGAGTCGGTGCCCGCCTGGGTCTCGGCGAACCGCGTCGCCGCGCCGCCGCTGGGCGCCGCCGGGGCGATCTGCCTGTTCGCCGGGGTGGTCCTGCTGGCCGGCCCGACGGCCCCGCTCGGGTGGACCGTGACGGCGATCGGGATCGTCGGGTCGCTCGTGCTCGCGGGGATCGGCGGGGCGCTCGGCGACCGCGCCGGCCGGATCGAGACCGCCACCCGCGCCGCCGAGGCCGCGGACAGCGGCTGCACGGGCTCCTGCGCGGGCTGTGACCTGGTCGAGGGCTGCCGCCCCGCCACCCGCTGAGGCACGCTCCGGCATCTCCCGCCGGTCTCCTACGGGGATCGCACACCCCACGGGGCGTTCCACACCTCGTCGGCAGGGTGTGCGACGGAGCGACCAGGTGTGCCGCGGCGCCAGGACGGGTGCGAGAAGAGCGGCCGGGTGTGGGAGGACCGGCCGGATGGGAGAGGAGCGGCCGGATGTGAGAGGCCTGGCCGGGTCTCCACGCCTCGTCCCGGTTCGGCGACGGTCGTGGTCGGCCTGGACGGCTGCTCTGCACCGCCCAGCAGGTCCCCCGCCCGGCACCCACCCCTGGCCTCTCGTCGGCACATCCACTCGTGACCCGGGACACCTACTTCTGCCCCGGCACATGCTGCTCGGCCCCGTCGCACAGCTCCTACGCTCGCGGCACACCCGGTCGACAGGGTGTGCTGTGCACTTCCGGTGTGCCCGGCTCGCGACGTCGGTGTCGAGCCGCCGACGGATCGCCAGCGTCCGACAGGACATCGCGTCGGGGTGTCGCGCTGGCAGCAGCGGGCGACTCGATAGGACGCCGCGTCCAAGGGTCTGGGAGCGGTCGTGCTGCTCGCGAGCACGGTCGACGCCGTGCCGCCACCTGGCGGCTCAGCCGGGGCGTCGAACATCTCGCGCCGCCCGAGCTCGCACACCCGAAGAGGCGTCCCACACCCCGTCAACAGGGTGTGCGACGGAGCGATCAGGTGTGTCGCGGCGCGGGGGCGGGTGTGGGCGGACCAGCCCGGTGTGCGAGGACCGGCCCGGTGTGCGACGACCAGCCCGGTGTGCGACGACCAGCCCGGTGTGGACCAGCCCGGGTGCGACGTCAGCCGCGCGGAGACCGGTCGCGTGGAGGACGACCAGCCGCTGTGCGACGACCAGCCCGCTGTGCGACCAGCCCCGGTGCGCGACCAGCCGCCTGCGCGAGGACCAGCCCCGTATGCGGGGAGCGTCCGGGGTGTGCGGGGAGCAGCCGGGAATGGAGAGCAGTCGCGTGTCCGAGGAGCAGCCGCTGTACGCACTGGCGGCCGAGCCGGCCCTGGCGTCGTTCCCGCGCGAGCGGTCGTCCAGAACGCGCCGACGTCATAGACGTTCGTCTCAGACGGACGTATGAACCCTCGCTGGACGGACGTCAGAACGGCCGGCCGACCTGGTAGTTCCCCTCCCGGTCCAGGATCGTCACCGGGATCGACCTGATCACGGGTCCCTGCACGACCTGGCAGAACAGCACCAGGTGCGGGTAGACGACGACCTGCTGCGGGCACTGCACCGGGGCCGTGGCGAGGGGGGCCGTGGCGGGGTCGTCCGCCAGCACCGCCCGCACGTCCCGCTCCAGCTGCGCCCCGTCGACCGTGCGGGGCGGGGCGGGGGTCGGTGTGCCCGGCACGAGGACGGCGCACGAGGCAAGCAGCGGGGCGAGGACCGCCGCGGCGGCAGCCACGAGACGGACGCGGGACGGGACGCGACGGGCGGACATCCGGCCTCCTCGGTCCGAGCGGGACTCCAGGGTCCCCGTCCCGTGCCGCCGGCGGAAGGCCTCGCAGGTCACGAACGCGTTGCCACCGGCGCCGGGCCCGCGCTCAGTTCAGCCCGATCTCCACCGGGAAGGTCGAGAGCAGCGCCAGCGGCGCGCCCTGCCGGCGCAGCACCCGGCCCCAGAGGTCGGCGTGCCGCTCGGTGGTGACGTCGTCGGGCAGGCCCGGGACCACGAACCAGTCCCCGCGGGCGATCTCCCCGGCGAGCTGCCCGGAGTCCCAGCCCGAGTACCCGGCGAACACCCGCAGCCCGCGGACCCGCGACGCCACGGCCGCCGGCTCGCTGTCCAGGTCGACCAGCACGACCGGTCCGTTCACCGCGACCACGCCCTCGACGCCGTCCGCCCGCTGGCCCGGCCGCAGGCTGGCCAGGCAGAGCGCGGTGGTGCCGTCGACCGGCCCGCCGACGAACACCGTGCCGGGACCCGAGGCCAGCGAGGCCCACCGGGGGAGCACGTCGCGCACCGAGGCCTCCGACGGCCGGTTGAGCACCACCCCGAGGCTGCCGTGCTCGCGGTGCTCGACGAGGTACACGACCGTGCGGGAGAAGTTCGGATCGGTGAGGTTCGGTGCGGCCACCAGTAGGGTGCCCGGACCGACCGGTGCGGTGGCCTGCCTGCCGGCGCGGTCGTCCCTCACTCGCCCATATTCGCACCCCCTCCGCGCGACGTACGCTCCCCCCGTGTCCCTCCCGAACCCCGCTCGGCCCGTGGCCCCGATGGCGGGCGAGAAGGTCGGCGTTCGGGCGCTGCTGCGGGGTCGCGGGTTCCGCCGGTTGATGGCCTCGCGGGTCCCGGCGCAGTGGGGGGACGGGTTCTTCCAGGCCGCGCTGGGCGGCGCGGTGCTGTTCAACCCCGAGCGCCAGGCCGACCCGCTCGCGGTCGCGGCCGGGCTCGCGGTGATGCTGCTGCCGTACTCGTTCGTCGGACCCTTCGCGGGCGCGCTGCTGGACCGCTGGGACCGCCGCCGGGTGCTGCTCGCGGCGAACCTGCTGCGCGGCGTGCTGATCGGGATCGTCGCCGTGGCGGTCGGGACCGGGGTGACGGGCCCGCCGCTCTACCTCGGCGCGCTGGCCGTCGTCGGGGTGAGCCGGTTCGTCGGGGCGGGGCTGTCCGCGGCGCTGCCGCACGTCGTGGAGCCGCGCAACCTCGTCGAGGCGAACGTCGTGGCGTCCACCGCCGGGGCGGCCTCGGCCGCGCTCGGCGGGGCGATGGCGATCGGCGTCCGGGAGCTGGTCGGGGCCGCCGACGCCGGGTCCGGGGTGACGACGGCGCTCGCGACCGTCGGCTCCCTGGCCGCGGCCCTGGCCGCGGCCGGGTTCGCCCGCCGGGCCCTCGGACCGGACGGGAGGCACCCGCGCAGCAGCGCCGCCGCCGTCGCGCGCGGCTGGGTGGACGGCGCCCGGGCGGTGGTCCGGGTGCCCACGGCGAGCGCCGCCTTCTGCGCGGTCGGCGCGCACCGGCTGGCGTTCGGCCTGAGCACGCTGCTGTCGCTGCTGCTCTTCCGCTACGCCTTCCACGACGCCGGCATCTGGCGGGCCGGGCTCGCCGGCGTCGGGCAGGTCGTGGTGGCCGCCGGCGCGGGCGTCGGGGTGGCGGCGCTGGTCACGCCGTGGCTCACCCACCGCCTCGGCCGTGCGACCACGATCCGGACCGGCCTCGTCGTCGCGGCGGTGGCGCAGGTGGGGGTCGCGGCCGTCACGACGATCCCGACGGTGCTGGCCGGGGCCTTCGTGCTCAGCACCGCCGGGCAGGTGGTCAAGCTGTGCGCCGACGCGGCCATCCAGCAGGAGACCGCCGACGAGGCCCGCGGCCGGGTCTTCGCCCTGTACGACGCGTTGTTCAACACCTGCTACGTGGTCGCCGTGGCCGCGGCGGCGCTGCTCGCCCCGCCCGACGGGAACTCGCCCTGGCTGCTCGGCTCCGCCGCCCTCGTCTACCTGCTCGGGCTGGCCGCGCACGAGGCGCAGCTGCGCCGCCGCACCTGACGCGCACCAGAGATCCCTGACGCGTCAGAACCGGCACGGGGACCGCACCATGGATCCACAACGCGTCACAACCGGCGCAGGAACCGCACTATGGATCCATAACGCGTCGAAACCGGCTGGAAACCGCGTCATGGTTCCATAACGCCTGGTCAGAGGTTGTCGGCGGCCCAGGCGCGCAGCTCGGTCTCGGCGTCCTCGCGGGACAGCGGGCCCCGCTCCATCCGCAGGGCGAGCAGGTGCTTGTACGCCCTGCCGACCTGCGGGCCCGGCGGGATCCCGAGGATCGCCATGATCGCGTTGCCGTCGAGGTCCGGCCGGATGGCGTCGAGCTCCTCCTGCTTGCGCAGCTCGGCGATGCGGTCCTCGAGCGAGTCGTAGGAGCGCTGCAGGGCCGCGGCCCGGCGCCGGTTGCGGGTGGTGCAGTCGGAGCGGACGAGCTTGTGCAGCCGCTCGAGCAGCGGCCCTGCGTCGGCGACGTACCGGCGCACCGCCGAGTCCGTCCACTCGCCCTTGCCGTACCCGTGGAACCGCAGGTGCAGGTAGACGAGCTGGCTGACGTCGTCGACCACGTGCTTCGGGTAGCGCAGGTCGCGCAGCCGCTTGCGCACCATCTTCGCGCCGACCACCTCGTGGTGGTGGAAGCTCACCCGGCCGTCCGGCTCCTTGCGCCGGGTCGGCGGCTTGCCGACATCGTGCAGCAGGGCGGCGAGCCGCAGCACCAGGTCCGGCTTCCCCGGCTCCTCGCGGTCGATCGCCTGCTCCAGGACGACGAGCGAGTGCGTGTAGACGTCCTTGTGCTGCATGTGCTCGTCGATCGCGAGCCGCATCGCCGGCACCTCGGGCACCACGTACTCGGCCAGCCCGGTGTCGACCAGCAGCTCGATCCCGCGCCGCGGGTGCGCACCGAGCAGCAGCTTGGAGAACTCGGCCTGGACCCGCTCCCTGGTGATCCGGGCGAGCTCGCCGGCCATCGCCGACATCGCCGACGTCACGCGCTCGGCGGGGGTGAAGCCGAGCTGGGAGACGAACCGGGCGGCGCGCAGCATCCGCAACGGGTCGTCGGCGAACGACTCCTGCGGCGAGGCGGGGGTGTCGAGGACCCCGGCGGCCAGCGCGGCCAGCCCGCCGTACGGGTCGACGAACCGGCGGTCGCCGGGCGCGGTGTGCACCTCGACGGCCATCGCGTTCACCGTGAAGTCGCGGCGGACCAGGTCGCCCTCGAGCGAGTCGCCGAACCGCACGAGCGGCTTGCGACCGACGCGGTCGTAGGCGTCGGCCCGGAAGGTCGTGATCTCCAGCGTCTCGTCGGCGCGGCGCACGCCGACGGTTCCGAACTCGATGCCGGTGTCCCAGGTCGCGTCCGCCCAGCCGGCGACGATCCCGAGGATGCGCTCGGGCCGGGCGTCGGTGGTGAAGTCGAGGTCCGCACCGCCGCGGCGGAGCAGCGCGTCGCGGACGCTGCCGCCCACGAGGTAGAGGGTGTGCCCGGCCGCACGGAACCGGTCGCCGAGCTCGTCGGCGACGGCGGGGATGTCGAGCAGCTCCACGAGCGCATTCTCCTGGGCGCGCCGCAGCGCGTCGGGCCGGTCCGGAGCGCCTGCGGGGTCGGCCACGACGGCGGTACCGGAGGTCACGAGCGGGGAAGACACGGCGGGCCAGTGTAGGCGGCGCGCCGGCGGCCCGCCCCGGGGATCCGGACGGTGATCGACACGCTGGGCTGCCGGAGGGGGACGGCTCGTGACGGACGCGTCGCGCGGAACCCGACCGCGGGGCCCCCGGCTCGTTACCATCGCCACATGTCCTCCTCCCGCGGCCGCTCAGGGGGGCGCCGCGCGGGGAGGCCCGCCGACCGGCGCCGTCGCCTGCGGACGGTCGACGAGACCTCCGCGGGTGGCCTCGTCGTCGACCACGAGCTGGGCCGCGCGGCCGTGATCGGCCGGCTCGACCGCCGCGGCCGGCTGCTGTGGTCCCTGCCGAAGGGACACATCGAGGCCGGTGAGACCGCCGAGGAGGCGGCGGTGCGGGAGGTCGAGGAGGAGACCGGCATCATCGGCCGGGTGGTCGCACCCCTGGGCACGATCGACTTCTGGTTCGTCGCCGAGGACCGCCGGGTGCACAAGACCGTGCACCACTTCCTGATGCGGGCCCTCGGCGGCGACCTGTGCGACGACGACGTGGAGGTCGCCGAGGTCGCCTGGGTGCCGCTCGGGGAGCTGGAGGGGCGGCTGGCCTACGCCGACGAGCGGCGGCTGATCCGGCGGGCGACCGAACTGCTGGAGGAGACCGCGTGAGAACGGTCGCGGCGGCCGCCGCGATCCTCGCCCTGCTCGTGACCCTCGTCGGGACGGTGGGGACGGCGCAGGCGCAGCCGGACGCCCCGCCCGCCACCGACACCGGGCTGCGGTTCGACGTCACGGCCGCCACGCCCCGGGTCGTCACCGCGGACGGTCCCGCCGCCCTCACCCTCACCGGCACCCTCACCAACACCGGTTCGAGCCCGGTGACCGGCCTCGGCGTCCGCGTCCAGCGCAGCGACCCGCTGCGCAGCGAGGCCGCGGTGCGCGAGGCCCTGGCCGGCGACGTCGCCGCCGACGCCGTCACGCCCGCCTTCACCGACCTGCCCGACCTGGCCGCCGGCGCGTCGGCCCCGGTCACGCTGTCGGTCCCGCTGACCGGGTCGCCCGCCACGACGCTCGCCCTGGCCCGGGCCGGGGTGCACGCCCTGCTGGTCAACGTCAACGGCACGCGGGAGGGCCTGCGCGCCCGCATGGCCGCGGTCCGGATGCTGCTGCCGGTGCTCTCCCTGCCCGCGGGGGCTCCGGCCGGGTCGACCGGGCAGCCCGCCGGCCCGACCCCGATGACCCTGCTCCTCCCGATCGTCGAGCCCCCGCGGCGGCTGCCGACCGTGCCGGGCGAGCCGGTCACCCTCACCGACGACGGCCTCGCCGCCTCCTTCGCCCCGGGCGGCCGGCTCGCCGGCCTGGTCGACGCCCTGTCCGCGCGCGCCCCCGTCGGGTCGCCGCTGCGGGCCGGGGTGTGCGTGGCCGTCGACCCGGACCTCGTCGAGACCGCGGCGCAGATGGCCGACGGCTACCAGGTGCGCGCGCCCGCCGGGACGGTCGTGCCGGGCACCGGCGCCGAGGCCGCCCGGGCCTGGCTCGCCCGGCTCTCCGCGACGCTGCGCGGCGGCTGCGTGCTCGCCCTCGCCGAGAGCGACGCGGACCTGGTCGCCCTGGTCCGGTCCGGGGCGTCGGACCTGGCCCGGCGGGCGGTCGCCGACGGCCGGGAGCTGACCGGCCGGCTGCTGGGCACCCCGGTGCTGGCCGACACCGTGTGGCCGGTCGACGGCGCGCTCGACGAGGGCACCCTGGCCGACGTCGGGCAGGCCGGGGACGGGTCGTCGGCCGCGGTGCTGTCCGCCGACTCGGTCGAGCAGCCCGGGGCCGCGCAGGTCTCCGGGGTCGTCCCGCTCGCGGACCCGGCCGCGAGCGGCACCACGACGGTCGGCGTGCTCACCGACCCGCTGCTGACCCTCGCCGCCGGCGGCGGCGCGTCCTCCACCACCAGCACCAGCCCGGCCGGCGGGCCCGGGGCCCTCGGGACGCAGGACGCGCTCGGCGCGCTGGCCTTCCGGGCGCTCACCACGGGCGCCCGCGCGACCGGGCCGATGGTCCTCGCCCCGCCGCACCGCTGGGCGGTCGACGGCCGCGGGGCCGACGCCCTGCTCGACGGGGCCGGCCGGCTCGTCGCCGCGGGACTGGCCGAGCCGCGCGCGCTGGGTGCGTCGGTCGCGGCCGGGGCCCCCGCCGGCGCGGAACGGCAGCGGCTCGCCTACCCGGTGCGGATGGGGGCACAGGAGATCCCGCCGGCCGTGGTCGCCGCCGTCGCCGCGGACCGGGACGACGTCGAGCGGCTGCGGGCCGCGGCCGACTACGAGACGGGGGTCGGCGCGCCCCCGGAACAGGTCTTCGACCCGCTGCTGCGCGGGCTGCTGCGGGCGGTCTCCGGGTGGTGGCGCGGCGACCCGGCCGCGGCCCGCGCCCAGGCCGGCCTGGTCGGCACCCGGATCGACGAGCTGGTCGGCTCGGTGCGCGTGCTCGAGCCGCCGGGGCCGTTCTCCCTGGGCACGCGGGACGCGCCGGTGCCGCTGACCGTGGCCAACGGGCTGCCGATCACCATGACGGTGCGCGTCGAGCTGGCCAGCACCGCGGGACTGCGGGTCGCCCCGATCCCGGTGCAGCGCGTGCCCCCGCTCGGCCGGGTGCAGGTCCGGGTGAGCGCCGAGGTGCTGCGCGCCGGCCAGTTCACCGTCGAGGCCTCCGTCCGCACCCCGGACGGCGGGGCGCTCGGCGAACCGACCCGGCTGCAGGTGCGGTCCACGGTCTACGGCACGGTCACGATCTGGCTCACCGCGGTGGCCGGCGTGCTGCTCGTCCTGCTCGCCGCCCGCCGCATCGTCCGGCGGATCCGGGGCGACCGGTCAGGTCCGGACGGGGGAACCGGACCGGGCGGACCCGGGTCCGGACCGCCCTCCGGGCCCGTCGGCCCGCCCGTCCCGGTGCGCCCGCCGGGCGTGGCGCCGCCGACGGGATCCGGGCCCGGTGCCGTCGACACGCCCGTCAGGGGCGCGCCCGAGGGCTCCGGACCTGCGGTGCGGCCCGTCGAGCGGCCGACCGGAACGCCCGTGGGGCCCGTGGAGTTCCCGTCCGGGCTCCGGCGCGCGTCACGGCGCGGGGTGACCGCGCCGGACGGCGATCTGCCGTAGGCTGACGAGTCGGCGGCAGGGGGACACGACAGTCGCGCGGGGCGCACGGGGTGGAGGTCGCGACCGGTGAGCGGGCAGACGGAGGAGACGCCTGTGCCCGGCTCGGGCACCGGTACCGCCGCAGCCGCGCCCGTCGCCGCCGTCCCCGAGGTCCCGGGGACCACGATCCCGAGCCCGGCCGGTCCGCCGGACACCGCCGCGGTCCGTGCGTCCCGGTCCGCCCCTCCGGTCAACGGCACCTCGGTCGCGCGCGGCGGGAGCGCGGTGCGGTCCACGGCCGCGACCGGCCCCGGCACGGTCCTCGGCAACCGCTACCGGCTCGTCCTGCGGGTCGGCTCCGACCTCTCCGCCGGTGCGGAGTTCTGGCGGGCCGAGGACACGATCCTGCAGCGCGACGTCGGCGTCACCGTGCTGCGCCGGCTCCCGGCCGACGAGGCGGACGAGGACCCGGAGGGCACGGCACGGGCCGGCGAGATGATCCTCCGCGCCCTGCGCTCCGGCGGTTTCGAGCACCCGGGGTGCGCCCGCCTGCTCGACGTGCTGGCCGCCGGCTCGCCCGGCGTCCCGTCGGACGTGCTGGGCGCGGCCGTCACCGAATGGGTCGCCGACCACAGCCTGACCGAGGCCGTCGCGGGCGGGCTGATCAAGCCGCTGCGCGCGGCACGGATGGTCCAGCAGCTCGCCGCGGCCGCCGAGGAGGCGCACGGCCGGGGACTGGTCCTGGGCACCGACCACCCGCAGCGGATCCGGGTCACCGGCGACGGGCGGGCGCAGGTCGCGTTCGTGCTGCCGCGGCCCGGCCTCACGCCCGAGGACGACGTGCGCGGCCTCGGCGCCGTCCTCTACACCCTGCTGACCTCGCGCTGGCCGCTGTCCGGGTCCGACGCCGCCCGCGCCGGGCTGCCCTCCCCGGAGCGGGACGAGCACGGCGCCCCGGCGCCGCCCTCCGCGCTGCGCCCCGGCGTCCCGGTGGAGCTCGACGCGGTCTGCACGGCCGCGCTGGGCGCGCACGGCGCCGGCCCGGTCGTCGGCCGGGTGCACACGGCCGCCGCGGTGCACCGGATGATCGGCGAGGTCGTGCGGGAGGACGATCGCGCCGCGATCTTCCCGCCTGAGCACGACGGCGTGCCCGCCGAGCCCGGCGACGTCTGGCAGGCCAAGACCCGCAGGGCCGCCCCGCAGCCTCCCGACCGGCGGCGGAAGCTGCTGATCGGGCTGGGCGTGCTCGGTGCGGGCGTGCTCGTGGTGCTCGGGTACCTGGGCGTGCAGGTCGGGGCGATGTTCGGCGAGTCGCGCGGCCCGGCGATCGTGGTCGGCGACAACGCGGCGGCCGGCGCGCCCGTCCCGACCACGCCCGGCGGGCCGGCCGCCAGCGTGGCCGTGAGCGGCGTGTCGCTCGAGGTGTACGACCGCACCGGGGACCGGGACAACCCCGCGGACGTCGAGCGGGCCGTCGACGGCGACCCCGCCACGAGCTGGTCCACCTTCACCTACAAGCAGCAGCTCCCGGCGCTCAAGCCGGGCGTGGGCCTGATGGCCTCCTTCGCCTCGGTCGAGCAGCTGTCCCGGCTGAGCGTGCGCTCGCCGAGCGCCGGGACCGTCGTCGAGATCCGGTCGGCACCCTCCGCCGACGCCGAGCTCGGAGAGACCCAGCTGCTCGCCACGCAGACCCTCGGCGCCGGCACCACCACGATCTCGTTGGCCGACAGCCAGCCCACGCAGCACGTGCTGGTGTGGATCACGAAGCTCTCGGGTGGCGGGGACGCGAACGTGAGCCAGATCGACGAGCTCACCTTCTACCGCGCCGGCCTGTAGTTCGCTCCCGTGAACGGTTCCGCCGTTCCGGGCCGCGGGGGCGTGTCCCGCTCCTAGCGTCCGCCGCGTGCCCCTGCTCGACGCGCGGTCCGACCTGCAGCTGCTGGAGGCGCACCGGTCCGGCGAGCGCCGCGCGTTCGACGAGCTGGTGCGCCGGCACGGCGACCGGCTGTGGGCGGTGGCGCTGCGGGTGCTTCGCGACCCGGAGGACGCCGCGGACGTCCTGCAGGACGCGCTGGAGTCGGCGTACCGCCGCTCGGCAGGCTTCCGTGGGGAGGCGTCGGTGAGCACGTGGCTGCACCGGATCGTGGTGAACAAGTGCGTCGACCGGATCCGGTACGACCGCGCGCGCCCGCCGTCGGGGTACGGGCACATCCACCGGCTGCCGGTCGGGCGCGATCCCGCCGAGGGGGCCACCACCCGGCTCGCGGTGCTCGACGCGCTCGCACATCTTGCCGCTGACCAGCGGATACCCGTTGTTCTCGTCGATGTGATGGGATATCCGGTGGCCGAAGCGGCGGCGATCCTGCAGGTGCCGGTGGGCACCGTGAAGAGCCGCTGTGCCCGCGGCCGGGTCCGGCTCGCCGGGCTGCTCGGGCACCTGCGGGAGGAGGGCGCATGAGCGGGCCGGGGGAGTGGCAGGACGGAGGCGAGTGGCAGGACGGGAGCGGCTGGCTCACGCGGCTCGCCGAGGCGGAGGCGGGCCTGCCGGACGACGACGCGGCGACCCGCGTGATCGCGGCCTCGGGCCCGGGCAGCGGCCGGGTGCTGGCCGCGCTGGCCGCGACCCGGGCCGAGCTCGCGGCCGTGCCGCCGGTCCGGATGCCCACCGCCGTCGCGACCCGACTCGCGGCCGGGTTCGACGCGCTGGACGAGGGCGTGAGCGGCGTTCGTCGTCATAGCGACGATTACCGTTCCCGACGCCCCGGGCGCCGGTCGGAGCGGGTGCGCCGACGCCGGCCCCTGCTCCTCACCGCCCCGGCGGCGGCGCTGGTCGCGGTGGCCGTCGTCGGACCGTCCGCCGGGCCGCGGGAGGACGCCGTCGACCCTGCCTCGGCCGCCGCCCGGGTGCTCGCGCAGGGCACACTCGAGGTCGGCGCGCTGCGGGAGCCGGCGGCGCTCGCGGCCTGCCTGGCCCGGGCCGGCGCTCCCCCCGCCCGCGGGCCGCTGCTCGCCGGGCGCCCGGTCGTCGTCGAGGGGCGGCAGGGGACACTGCTCGTCCTGGGGACGGGCGTGCTCGGCCGGGTGCGTGCGGTGGTCCCGGCCGAGGGCTGTGCCGCGGTCCTGGCCGACCTCACCACGGGCGGGTGACCGGGGCCACGGCACCGCCGCGCGCGGCCCGGGCGGGGAATTCCCGTCCCTAGGATCGTGTTGAGTGGGCCGAGCGAGTCGAGCGGGAAGAGAGGCATCGGTGAGCACCGAGCAGAAGATCCACGAGCTGATCATCGTGGGCTCCGGACCGGCCGGGTACACCGCGGCGATCTACGCCGCGCGCGCCCAGCTCGCGCCCCTGGTGTTCGAGGGCACCCAGTTCGGCGGCGCCCTGATGACCACGACCGAGGTCGAGAACTTCCCCGGCTTCACCGACGGCATCATGGGCCCCGAGCTGATGGAGCAGATGCGCGGCCAGGCCAAGCGCTTCGGCGCCGACCTGCGCGCCGAGGACGTCGAGTCGCTGCGGCTCGAGGGCCCGGTCAAGGAGGTCGTGGCCAACGGGGTGACCTACCGCTCCCGCGCGGTCATCCTCGCCATGGGTGCCGCGGCCCGCTACCTGGGCGTGCCCGGCGAGCAGGAGCTGCTCGGCCGCGGTGTGTCCGCCTGTGCCACCTGTGACGGGTTCTTCTTCCGGGACAAGGACATCGCCGTGATCGGCGGGGGCGACTCCGCGATGGAGGAGGCCACCTTCCTCACCCGCTTCGGCAAGACGGTCACGATCGTGCACCGCCGCGACGAGTTCCGCGCCTCGAAGATCATGCTCGAGCGCGCGAAGAACGACCCGAAGATGCACTGGGCGACCAACAAGCAGGTCCTCGAGGTCGTCGGCGAGGGCGGGGTCACCGCGCTGCGGCTCAAGGACACGGTCACCGGCGAGGAGTCCACCCTCGAGGTGTCCGGCATGTTCGTGGCGATCGGGCACGACCCGCGCAGCGAGCTGGTGCGCGGCCAGGTCGAGCTCGACGACGAGGGCTACGTCAAGACCCAGGCCCCGACCACGTACACCAACATCCCGGGCGTGTTCGCCTGCGGCGACCTGGTCGACCACACCTACCGGCAGGCCGTCACGGCCGCCGGCTCGGGCTGTTCGGCCGCGATCGACGCCGAGCGCTGGCTGGCCGAGGAGCCGATCGAGCCCGAGATGGCCGGCGGCGGCTACGGCAGCGACGCCGAGGACGTCGCCGCCGCGCTCCGCTGACCCACCCCCTTCCTGGCAACCCTGGCGCAGTACCGAACGAGGAGAGCATCGCGATGGGCAAGAACACCGTGGACGTCACCGACGCCACGTTCGAGCAGGACGTCCTCAAGAGCGGCAAGACCGTGCTGGTCGACTTCTGGGCCACCTGGTGCGGCCCGTGCAAGATGGTCGCCCCGGTGCTCGACGAGATCGCCGGCGAGCACAAGGACAACCTGACCGTCGCGAAGCTCGACATCGACGCGAACGGCAAGACCGCGCAGCAGTACCAGGTCATGTCGATCCCGACGATGATCCTCTTCAAGGACGGCCGGCCGGTGAAGACCATCGTCGGCGCCAAGCCGAAGGCCGCGCTGCTGAGCGACCTGTCCGAGTACCTGTAAGCGCGCTCCGCAACCGCTCCGACACGGCCTGTCGCCGAACCGCAGGGCACACCCGGCGATTCGGTCGGCGGGCCGTTCGGCCGTTCGGCGCCTCCTGCCGCCGCTGGCTGCGCGGACACGCCCGTGCTCGCCCCGCTGTCCCCCGGACGGGGTGAGCCAGGGCAGAATGGTCGTCGGCCGAGAACCGGGCCGGGCACGCCGGAGGCGGCAGGTCGTGTGCCGTGTCGCCGTGTGCGGTCCCGGACCATCCAGACGCGCCCTGGCCGGCGCGACGGAGATCGAGCGAGGGGTGCATGCAGCTGCTCCGCCGCGGGGACCGCGGCCCGGCGGTCGTCGAGATCAGGACCACGCTGCGGCGGTTCGGCCTCCTGGCCGCCGCCCCGGCCCCGGCCTCCGACGACGTGTTCGACGGCGCCGTCGAGCGAGCCGTCCAGGCGTTCCAGCAGCGCCGGGGGCTGATCACCGACGGGATCGTCGGCCCGGACACCTACCGCGCGCTGCGTGAGGCCGGGTGGAAGCTCGGCGACCGGATGCTGGCGCTGATGGTGTCCGCGCCCATGAGCGGGGACGACGTCGGTCAGCTCCAGACCCGGCTGCTCGAGCTCGGCTACGACCCCGGGCGCCCCTCGGGGGTGTTCGACGAGCGCACCGAGCAGGCCCTGCGCGGTTTCCAGCGGGACTACGGGCTCACCCCGGACGGCGTGTGCGGCCCCGGCACGCTGCGCGCGCTGCGCCAGCTCGGCCGCAAGGTCGTCGGCGGTCGCCCGGGCCTGCTGCGCGAGCAGGAGCTGCTCCGCCGCGCGGGTCCGCGGATGCGGGGCAAGCGGATCGTGGTCGACCCCGGGCACGGCGGCCTCGACCGCGGTGTGCAGGTGGCGGGAGTCTGCGAGGCCGACCTGATGTGGGACCTCGCCCGCCGGCTCGTCGGCCGGATGTCCGCCACCGGCATGGAGGCGTTGCTCTCCCGCCGCGAGGACACCTGCCCGGCCGAGGCCGAGCGCGCGGCGTTCGCCAACGAGGCCAACGCCGATCTCGTGCTCTCCCTGCACTCGGACGCCAACCGCAGCATGTACGCCCAGGGCCTCGCCACGTTCCACTTCGGCAACGGCTCCGGGGCCACCTCGACGGTGGGGGAGGCGCTCGCCGGGCTCATCCAGCGCGAGCTGCTCACCCGCACCGCCATGCTCGACTGCGGCAGCCAGGCGCGGACCTGGGAGCTGCTGCGGCTGACCCGGATGCCGGCCGTGCGCGTGGAGCTCGGCTACCTCACGCACATCGGGGACCGCACGAAGCTGCTCGACCCCGGCTTCCGGGACGTCGTGGCCGAGGGCATCCTCGTGGCGGTCAAGCGGCTGTACCTGCTCGGTCAGAACGACCAGCCGACGGGCACGTTCACGTTCTCGGACGTGCTGGCCCACGAGATCGGCCGGAACCAGGCTCAGGCCATCTGAGGCCGGGAGAATCGCTCTCAGGGCCGGGAACGGCCATATTCACCTTCCCGGCCCGTCCACTTACATCTGTGTAGTTCGGTCGCTCAGCGGCCCGTACAGCGCGCCCTCAGATCGCGCGTACGCGGGTACCGGCGGGGGCCGGTACCCGGTACCCGGGCTGCGCGACGGGCGCCGCAGCCTGCATCGGGATCGTGACGGACCCGAGGAGCTGCTCGAGCGCGCGCTCGACGTCCTCCTTCCACTCGATCCCCGAGCGGAGCTCCATCCGCAGCCGGGGCCAGCGCGGGTGCGGCCGGACGGTCTTGAACCCGACGCTGCGGAGGAAGTCGGCCGGGATGATGCAGCCGGGCTCGGAGCCGGGCCGCGCCTCGCCGAACGCCTCGACGGCCTTGACGCCGCGGCGCGTCAGGTCCTTCACCACGGCCTGGGCGAGCATGCGGCCCAGGCCCTCGCCGGCGTACTCCGGCATCACCTGCAGGGTGGTGAGGAGCACGGCGTCCGCGCTCACCGGGCCGGTGGGCATCTCGGTGGCGCGGGGGACGGCGGAGGGCGGCGCGTACATGACGTAACCGGCGGGCGCGCCGCGCACGTAGACGATCTTCCCGCACGACCCCCACTCGAGCAGGATCTCCGAGACCCAGGCCTCCTTCTCGAGCTCGGTGGTGCCGAACTCCTCGGCCTGCTTGGCCAGGTGCGGCGCGAGCTCCCAGAAGACGCAGGAGCGACAACGCTTGGGGAGGTCCCCCAGGTTGTCGAGGTTGACCGCGGCGACGTGCCAGGACAACGTGCTACCTCCGGCGGTCGACCCGATCGGGTTCCGCGTGGTCGAGAGCCCCCGTGTGATCACGATGGCCGTTCGATGGTAGGTCGGCCCGGGCCCCTGCGACACCCCGGCTGCTGCGACCGGTGTCTCAGCCTCGCCGAAGGGCAGGGCGTACACCCGTCCCGGTTACACTCAGGAGCCACTTTCGCTCCCCGAGGCTGCGTGCGCGTGGCCGCCGGGCGGCGATCGGTGCCGATGTTCGCTCCGCACGCTCCGCTCAGCAGTCGATCTGGAGGATCCACCGTGACGATCCCGCCGTCCCCGCAGCAGCCCGACGTTCCCGTCGAGCGGGCGGCGGCAGCCGCGCCGGTCCCGCCCAGCGAGCGGTTCGCCGCACGGACCTCCGGGATGGTCGCCTCCGAGATCCGGGCGCTGTTCGCCGTCGCCAGCCGGCCCGAGGTCGTCTCGCTCGCCGGCGGCATGCCCAACCTCGCCGCCCTCCCGCTCGACGCGCTGTCAGCCGACGTCGGCGATCTCGTCGCCCGTGAGGGGCAGGTCGCGCTGCAGTACGGCTCCGCCCAGGGCGTGCCGGCGCTGCGCGCGCAGATCTGCGAGGTGATGCGGGAGGAGGGGATCGAGGCCGACCCGAACGACGTCGTCGTGACCGTCGGCTCGCAGATGGCGCTCGACCTCGTCACCCGGCTGTTCTGCGACCCGGGTGACGTCGTGCTGGCCGAGGGTCCCTCGTACGTCGGCGCCCTCGGCAGCTTCGCCGCCTACCAGGCGCGCGTGGTCCACGTGGCGATGGACGAGCACGGGCTCGTCCCGGAGCTGCTCGAGCAGGCGCTGCGCTCGCTCGCGGCACGGGGCGTCACCCCGAAGTTCCTCTACACGATCCCCAACTTCCACAACCCCGCCGGCGTGACCCTGGCCGTCGAGCGGCGGCAGCGGGTGCTCGACCTGTGCGCGGAGTACGGGGTGGGTGTCGTCGAGGACAACCCGTACGGGCTGCTCGGCTTCAGCGGCACGCGGTACCCGGCGCTGCGCTCGCTGGACCGCGACGTCATCTACCTCGGCTCGTTCTCCAAGACCTTCGCCTCGGGGCTGCGGGTCGGCTGGGCCCTGGTGCCGCCGGCGGTGCGGGACCGCCTGGTCCTGGCCGCGGAGTCCGCGACGCTCTGCCCGCCGAGCTTCACGCAGATGGTCGTGTCGCGGTACCTGGCGAAGCACGACTGGCGGGCGCAGGTGAAGGCCTACACCGAGCAGTACCGGGAGCGCCGGGACGCGATGCTGGCCGCGCTCGAGACGTACCTGCCCGAGGGCTGCACCTGGACGGTGCCGGACGGCGGCTTCTACGTCTGGGTCACCCTGCCCGAGGGGGTCGACGCCAAGGCGATGCTCCCGCGCGCCGTCACGGCCCGGGTGGCGTACGCGTCCGGCACCGGGTTCTACGCCGATGGTCTCGGCAGCCGGCAGCTGCGGCTCTCGTACTGCTACCCGACGCCGGAGCGCATCACGGAGGGCGTCCGCCGGCTCGCCGGGGTCATCGAGGCCGAGCTGGACGTCCGGCGCACCTTCGGTCTCCCCGCCGCGCCCGCTCCCGAGCTCCGGCGGGGGTCGCACACCCCGAGCCCCGACACGGCCTGAGGATCTCCTCCTCGACGCGCCCCGCGGACCTCGCTCCGCGGGGCGTTCGTCGTTCTCGGCCCGTTTCACGTGAAACAACTCCGGACGGTCCTCCTCGTCGCGGCGGCCCAACCTCAGCAGCGTCCGCCCCGGTTCCGCCCGCGGCAGGGCCGAACTTCCCCCAGGGCGGCGACGATCGTCCGTCCCGTGCGGGTTCCGTTTCACGTGGAACAGCGCGGACCGGTCGGCACTGCGCCCGGGGCCGTGGCGCAGAATGCCCCGGTGAGCGATCGAGGCGTGGCCGTGCTGGCCGGTGGGCTGTCCCACGAGCGTGAGGTGTCCCTGCGATCCGGGCGTCGACTGGCGGGGGCACTGCGTGCCAGCGGGCTCGAGGTCCGCGAGTGGGACGCCGACGCCGCGCTGATCGAGCGACTGCGAACCGAGCGGCCCGACGCCGCCGTCGTCGCGCTGCACGGGGGAGAGGGCGAGAACGGTGCCGTGCAGGCCGTGCTGGAGCTCCTCGGCGTGCCGTTCGTGGGTACCGTCGCGTCGGCGTGCCGGCGCGCCTGGGACAAGCCGACCGCCAAGGCCGAGCTAGCCCGCTCCGGGCTGGACACCCCGGACTGGGTGGCGCTGCCGCACACCACGTTCCGCGAGCTGGGCGCGCAGGCCGTCCTCGACGCCATGGTCGACCGGCTCGGGCTGCCGCTGATGCTCAAGCCGGACCAGGGCGGCTCGGCCCTCGGCGCGCAGGTGGTCCGCTCCGCGGCCGAGCTGCCGTCCGCGATGGTCAGCTGTCTCGCCTACGCCGACACGGTCCTCGCCGAGCGCTTCGTGACCGGCACCGAGGTCGCCGTGTCCGTGGTGCACGACGGCGCCGAGCCGCGCGCACTTCCCCCCGTCGAGGTGGACGTGCCCGGCGGCGTCTACGACTACACGGCTCGCTACACCCAGGGCGCCGCGAGCTTCCACTGCCCGGCCCGCCTGCCCGAGGACGTCCTGGACCGCCTCCGCGAGACCGCGCTGCAGGCGCACGCGCTGCTCGGGCTGCGCGACCTCTCCCGGATGGACGCGGTCGTCGACGAGGAGGGTCGGGTCCAGATCCTCGAGGTGAACGTGTCGCCCGGTCTCACCGACACCTCGCTGCTGCCCACCGCCGTCGCGGCCGAGGGGAACGACCTGGGCGCCGTGTTCGCCGCACTCGTGGACCGGGCCGTCGAGCGGGGCTGATGTTCCACGTGAAACGGCGCCGCCCGGAGGGGCGGCGCCGTTCGTGTGTGCGGGCCCCGATCAGCCGCGCTCGATCAGCCCGGCGATGCGCTCCAGGTCCTCCGCCGACCCGAACTCGACGACGAGCCGGCCCTTCCGGGCGCCCATCTCCACCTTGACCGTGGTGTCGAACCGGTCGGAGAGCCGCGTGGCGAGCTCGGTCATTCCCGCGGTCGGACCGGGGCGGGAGCGTGCCTGCCGCGGCCTGCCCGGGTGCTTCTCGTTGCGCGCGAGCACCACGGCCTCCTCGGTGGCGCGCACCGACATGCCCTCCGCGACGATCCGGGCGGCGAGCTCCTCCTGCGCCTCGGCGTCGTCGAGCCCGAGGAGGGCCCGCGCGTGCCCGGCGGACAGCACGCCGGCCGCGACCCGCCGTTGCACGGCCACCGGCAGGCGCAGCAGCCGGATCATGTTGGTGACCACCGGCCGGCTGCGGCCGATCCGGTCGGCCAGCTCGGTCTGGGTCACGCCGAACTCCGCGAGCAGCTGCTCGTAGGCGGCGGCCTCCTCCAGCGGGTTCAGCTGGACGCGGTGGATGTTCTCCAGCAGCGCGTCCCGGAGCATCGCGTCGTCGCCGGTGCGGCGGACGATCGCGGGCAGCACCTCGAGGCCGGCCTGCTGGGAGGCGCGCCAGCGCCGCTCGCCCATCACGAGCTCGTACTCGTCCGGACCGGTCTCGCGCACCACGACGGGCTGCAGCAGCCCGAACTCCCGGATCGAGTGGGCCAGCTCGGCGAGGTGCTCCTCGTCGAACTGGGTACGCGGCTGCTTCGGGTTCGGGCGGATCGCCGCGACCGGGATCTCGCGGTAGACCGCACCGGCCTCGGCGACGGCCTCGGGAGCCGCCTGGAGGGTGGGCCGCGCGGGCGCGCCGCGCTCCCACGCCTCCGGCACCCGCGACGACGGGGTCGGGGGGGAGGGCTGCCCCGGCTGCTCGGCCGGAGGTGCCGTCGGGATCAGCGCGGCCAGGCCGCGGCCCAGCCCGCCCTTGCGCTCGGCCATCTACGCCCCGTTCGTCTCCGGCCCGCCCATCCGCGAGCCGTACACCGCGATCTCCCGGGCCGCGTCGACGTAGCTCATCGCGCCGCGCGAACCGGGGTCGTACGCGAGCACCGTCTGGCTGTAGCCCGGCGCCTCGGAGACCTTGACGCTGCGCGGGATGACCGTCCGCAGCACGGTGCCGCCGAAGTGCTGACGCACCTCGGAGGTGACCTGGTCGGCGAGCTTGGTGCGGCCGTCGTACATGGTCAGCAGGATCGTCGAGACGTGCAGCGCGGTGTTGAGGTGCGAGCGCACGAGGTCGATGTTGCTGAGCAGCTGGCCGAGCCCCTCCAGCGCGTAGTACTCGCACTGGATCGGGATCAGCACCTCCTGGGCCGCGACGAGCGCGTTGACCGTCAGCAGGCCGAGCGAGGGCGGGCAGTCGATCAGGACGTAGTCGACGGCGAGCTCGTCGAGCACCGCGTCGTTGAGCGCCTGCCGCAGCCGGGACTCGCGGGCGACCATGCTGACGAGCTCGATCTCGGCGCCGGCCAGGTCGATCGTGGCGGGTACGCACAGCAGGTCGTCCGACGCCGTGCTCACCGCGGCGGCCTCGACGATGCCGATCTCGCCGAGCAGCGCCTCGTAGATCGACGGCGTGCCGGCCCGGTGCTCGACGCCGAGGGCCGTGCTCGCGTTGCCCTGCGGGTCGAGGTCCACGACGAGCACCCGCAGGCCGTGCATCGCCAGCGCCGCGGCGATGTTGACCGTGCTCGTGGTCTTCCCGACGCCGCCCTTCTGGTTGGCGACGGTGAGGATCCGGCGGTGCGCCGGCTTCGGCATCGAGTGCCGGTCGGGGTGCCGCAGGCGGGCGGCACGCTCCGCCTCCTCGGCGATGGGGGTCCAGCCGATGCTCATCGCGCGGGGCCTTCCTGACGACGTGTCACGTGGAACGGCGGGATCACGAGCGCCTCCTCCGTGGCCTGCCGGCGGACCGGCTCTCCCGTTCGACCGAGACGACGGTGCTCGGCGGGTCGACGACACCTGCGCCGCACCGCTCGATCACGGGAGTACCGCCGCCGAGCCGGTGGACCTCCGCGGTGTCCCGGGCGACCTCGTCCGGCGCGGACGCGCCCTTGACGGCGAGCAGCCGGCCCCCGACCCGCAGCAGCGGGAGCGACCAGCCGGCGAGCCGGGCCAGCGGCGCGACGGCACGAGCGGTCACCACGTCCGCCCCCTCCCATCGACGCCGGATCGCATTCTCCTCGGCCCGCCCCCGCTCCACGGTGAGCGACAGGCCCAGATCGTCGATGATCTCGCCGAGCCACTCCACCCGGCGGGCGAGCGGCTCCACGAGCACGATCCGAAGATCCGGACGAGCCAGCGCCAACGGTATCCCGGGAAGGCCCGCTCCCGAACCCACGTCCACGACCTTCGCGCCGTCCGGCACGAGTTCCGCGACGACGGCACAGTTCAGGACGTGCCGGTCCCACAGCCGGTCGGTCTCGCGGGGGCCGATGAGCCCGCGTTCGACGCCGGACGTCGCGAGGTGTTCGACGTACCGGGCGGCGAGGTCGAGGCGCTCGCCGAAGACCTTCTCCGCCGCGGCGGGGGGATGTTCCACGTGAAACCGTCCAGATGTTCCAGGGGCCGGACACGGCCGCGCCCTCCGGTCCGATGCGGACACGGAGGGCGCGGGCGGGTGCTGGGGTGCGGGTCCGGGAGGACCCGGCCTCACTTGTCGCGGAAGACGACGACCTGCCGGCGCGGCTCCTCGCCCTCGCTCTCGCTGGAGACGCCCTTGACCGCGGCGACGGCGTCGTGCACGACCTTGCGCTCGAAGGGGGTCATCGGGCGGAGCCGCACGGACTCGCCCGACGCCTTGACCTCCTGGGCGGTGCGGGTGCCGAGCTCGGTGAGCTCGTCCCGGCGGCTCTGCCGCCAGCCGGCGATGTCCAGCATGAGCCGGCTGCGGTTGCCGGACGCCTGCTGGACGGCGAGCCGGGTCAGCTCCTGCAGCGACTCCAGCGTCTGACCGCGGTCGCCGACGAGCTTCACGAGGTCCTCCCCGCCGTCGATGCTGACGATCGCCCGGCCGGCCTCGACATCGAGGTCGATGTCGCCGTCGTAGTCGAGGATGTCGAGCAGGCGCTCGAGGTAGTCGCCCGCGATGTCCCCCTCCTTGATCAGCTGGTCCTCGGACCCGCTCTCCGCGGTCTTCGGCACGTGTGTCTCCTCTCCACGTCAGCTCGTCCGCTCCGCCCGGGGGCGGGTCGGACGACGTGAGCGGGCGGCGCCGCCCGGGCCGCCCGCTCGAAGGTCCGTCGGGTCGGTGTGCGACCGACCCGGGTGTTCACCGGCGTTTCTTGCCCTTCCGGGCCTGCGTCCGGTTGCCGCCGCCACCGGGGCGCCCGGCCTGGCCGGCGGGCCGGTTGCCCGGCTTGCCGCCCACGGGCTTCGCTCCCGGCTTCGGCTTGTTCACGGGCTTGGCGCCCGGCTTCTTCGCCGGCGCGGACGGGACTCCACCGTCGCCGCTGCCGTCCGTGCTGGCGTCCGAGCCGCCGTCCGCACCGCCGTCCGCGTTCCCGTCGACGCTGCCGGTCGAGCCGACGTCCACCCCGTCGGTGTCCGCGGCGACGCCGTTGCCGTTCACCACGCCGCGGACCTCGCGCTGCGGCTTCTGGCCCGGCTTGGGAGCGAGGGAGTTGCGCTGCGCGGTCGCCTTCTCCTTCTTCTCCGCCTCCTCGGCGTCGATCCGCTTGTAGACGAAGTACTGCTGGCCGAGGGTCCACAGGTTGTTGGAGACCCAGTAGAAGAGGATCGCCAGCGGGAGGAAGGGTCCGCCGACCACGACGCCGATGGGGAACACGTACAGCATCAGCTTGTTCATGATCGCGGTCTGCGGGTTCGCCATGGCCGCGGGGTTGGCCATCTGGCGGGCCACCGAGTGCCGCGCGGTGATGTGCGTGAAGATGCCCGCGATGATCATCAGCGGGATCATCACGATCAGCTGGCTGGTGAGGTTGCCGCCGAGCTCGGCCAGGCTCGTGGTCGAGTACTGCGTGTTGACGACCGACGCGCCCAGCTTGGCGCCGAAGAAGTCCGAGTCGACGAAGGAGCGCACCTCGTCGGCGCCGAAGAAGTAGTTCTCGGTCTTGCCCGGCTTGAACTCGCGCAGCACGTGGAACAGGCCGATGAACACCGGCACCTGCACCAGGACCGGGAGACAGCCGCCGAGCGGGTTGGCGCCGTTCTCCGACTGGAGCTTCTGCATCTCCGCGGCCAGCTTCTGCCGGTCGTTGGCGTACTTCTTCCGGAGCTTCTGCATCTCCGGCGCCATCTCCTGCATCTTCCGCATCGAGCGGACCTGCCCGACGAAGGGCTTGTACAGGATGGCGCGCAGGGTGAAGACCAGGAAGATCACCGCGAGGACCCAGGAGACGCCGGAGTCCGCGCCGAACACGAAGCCGAACGCCTTGTGCCAGACCCACATGATGAACGACACGGGGTAGTAGATGAAGTTCAGCACGGCGCTTGCTCCTCGCACTTCTCAGTGCAGTCGGCGGCTCGACGGTCGTCGGGGCGGGCGGGGCGGTCGGGTTCCGAACGTTCGGGAGGGTCCGGGGGTTCCGGGTGGTCCGGGGCCCGCGGTGGGACCGGGTCCACCCCGCCAGGGTGCCACGGGTGGCAGCGCAGCAGCCGTCGCACGGCCAGCCACGTGCCGCGTGCCGCGCCGTGCACCTGAACGGCCTCGAGCGCGTAGGCGCTGCAGCTCGGGTAGAAGCGGCAGGTCGGGGGCAGCGCGGGGGAGATCCAGCGCTGGTACACGCGCACCGCTGCGATCAGCACGCGCGCGACGGGGGAGGGGCTCACCGGGCGGGCTCCCGGCCGCGCAGCTTCTTCGACGCGGAGCGCAGCGCGGAGTCCAGCTCCGCGCCGAGCTCGGCGGAGGTCGCCGCGGCGGCGGTCGGGAGCGCCCGCACGACGAGCGACGACCCGGTCGGCAGGGTGCCGAGCCGGGCCGCGACGAGATGACGCAACCGTCGGGTGACGCGGTGGCGGACCACCGCGTTCCCGACGGCCTTGCTCACGACGAACCCGGCCCGCGGCGAAGCCTGCGAGGCCGGGTCGGTGGTGGACGCCATGTCCAGGTGCACGACGAGCCGGGAGCGGCCCGCCCGGCGACCGTGGCGGATCGTCGAGGCGAACTCGTCCCGACGGGTCAGCCGGGCGCCGGCGGGCAGCACTCCGACGGCGCGGGGCTCAGGCCGAGAGCTGCGCGCGGCCCTTGCGGCGGCGCGCCGAGATGATCGCGCGCCCGGCGCGCGTGCGCATCCGAAGCCGGAAGCCGTGCGTCTTGGCCCGGCGGCGGTTGTTCGGCTGAAAGGTGCGCTTGCTCACGGTCGACTCTCCCGGTCGACGGCGCCGTGGGGTACCGGGCCGTCCGTCGCTGCTGATCTCGGTCATGCGCGGGTGCCGTGTCCGGGGCACACGGAGGTGCCGGCGACGGACCGCGCCTGCAGACCAGGGTACGCAGCCGCTTCCGAGCGGCGCAAACCACCCCCGGACGGGTCCGCGCACGGGTGACGACGCGGGTGCGCTGCGTCATCCCCGCAGGCCACGGCGGGGGCGTCGAACAGCCTCGCACACCCTCCTGACCTGCGCGTCTTGTGGCTCGCGGCGGGTCGTTGTTAGCGTGCGGGCTTCGCAGTTCCATCCGGGGGGATCGGGGCTTCTCCGACTGTCACCACGACGGACGCTGCGGGCGCGCCCCCGACGGGAGGGTGGTCGCGGCCCGCCGTACTCCCCTGCGTACGGTCTACGCACATGTGTGGATAAGTCTGGGGATGCCCGGCCCCACGCCGACGAGACGACGAACGAGGTCGTGCCCACCGCTCCCCAGCAGGTCGGCACGCGGAGAGGGGCCGAGCGGTGGCCGAACCCGGTGACCTCGCCCAGGTGTGGAGCCTGGTCATCGCCGACCTCGCCGGACCCGCGACGGACCCGGGTTCGCCCGGGCTGTCCGCGCAGCAGCGCGCCTTCCTGCGACTCACCCGCCCGCTCGGGCTCCTCGACGGCACGGCGCTGCTCGCCGCGCCCAGCGAGTTCGCGAAGGACGCGATCGAGCGGATCCTCCGGCGCCCGATCAGCGACGCCATCGGTCGCCACATGGGCGTGCAGGTGAACCTGGCGGTGGTGGTCGACGCCAACGCCGCCTCCGGTGGCACGGACGTGCCCGACCCGCCGGCCCGCGTGCGGCCCGGCGCCCCGTCGCTCGGCGAGATCGCCGACGGCCGCGGCCCCGCCCCGGCGTCGCCCCTGCCCGGGCTGGCCCCGCCGGCGACCAACGGCTCGGCGGGCGCCGCGCAGGACGCGCCCACCCCGCCGTCGGGCATCCCGGTCGACCCGGCCGCGGCCGCGCAGCTGCCCGAGCCCGCCGGCGTCGAGCCGCAGGCGCCGGGCGAGACCGGACCGCTCGGTCCCGGCCGGCCCGAGGTCTGGCCGACCTACTCGGCGCCGCAGGCCGGCGACCCGGTGGCGCCGCGGTCGCAGACCCGGCTGAACGAGAAGTACACCTTCGACACCTTCGTCATCGGGGCGTCGAACCGGTTCTCGCACGCCGCGGCGGTGGCGGTGGCCGAGGCGCCGGCGCGCGCGTACAACCCGCTCTTCATCTGGGGCGAGTCCGGGCTCGGCAAGACCCACCTGCTGCACGCGGTGGGCCACTACGCCCAGCGGCTCTTCCCCGGGATGCGGGTGCGGTACGTGAGCACCGAGGAGTTCACGAACGACTTCATCAACTCGCTCCGGGACGACCGCAAGGTCGCCTTCCAGCGCCGCTACCGGGACGTCGACGTGCTGCTGGTCGACGACATCCAGTTCCTGGAGGGGAAGGAGGGGACCCAGGAGGAGTTCTTCCACACCTTCAACACCCTCCACAACGCCAACAAGCAGATCGTCGTCTCCTCCGACCGGCCGCCGAAGCGCCTCGAGACCCTCGAGGACCGCATGCGCACGCGGTTCGAGTGGGGCCTCATCACCGACATCCAGCCGCCCGAGCTGGAGACGCGGATCGCGATCCTGCGGAAGAAGGCGGCGCAGGACCGGCTGGCGGTGCCCGGGGACGTCCTGGAGTTCATCGCCGAGCGGATCGAGCGGAACATCCGCGAGCTCGAGGGCGCGCTGATCCGGGTCACCGCGTTCGCCTCGCTCAACCGGCAGCCGGTCGACACCCAGCTCGCCGAGATCGTGCTGCGCGACCTCATCCCGGACTCGGCCGCCTCCGAGATCACCGCGCCGACGATCATGGCGGTCACCGCCGAGTTCTTCGACGTGACGATGGACGAGCTGTGCGGGCCGGGGAAGACGAAGGCGCTCGCCCAGGCCCGGCAGATCGCCATGTACCTGTGCCGCGAGCTGACGGACCTCTCGCTGCCGCGGATCGGGCAGACCTTCGGCGGCCGGGACCACACCACCGTCATGCACGCGGACAAGAAGATCCGCAACGAGATCTCACTGCGGCGGAAGACCTTCGAGCAGGTGCAGGAGCTCACCGCCCGCATCAAGCAGCGCGCCCGGCACTGATCCCGCCGGGGAGCCGGCGGAATCGTGCCCCGTCCCGCGCGGCGACCCGACGAACGCCCCGTTCCTCCCGTCGACGACGGTGCGCCCCCGTGCCGGTCGTGCCGCCGGTCGGGAGGGGCCTCGCTACGGGACGCCGGCCGGGCCGTGACCAGCCCCCGGACGGCACGAGGCGACTCGTGGTGCCAGGCACTCCGACCGGGAAGGCCGGTTCTCCCCATTGGTGGTGCCAGGTCTCCCGACTCGCGGAGCCAGAACTCCCGACTCGCGGAGCCAGAACTCCCGACTCGCGGGGCCGGATCTCTCGACCCGCGACGGCAGGTCCCCCGACTCGCGAGGGCAGGAACTCGCCGGGCTCGCGGGGGGTCGGAGGGGCTCAGATCGCGAGTTGTCCCCATCCGTCCCCAGGCTCCCCACCCCGGAGGCGCCCCCCGACGCGCCGAGCCACCCGGTCTCGCACCGTCACTGCCAGCGCCGGACCACCGGCACCCACACGGCTCATCGCGATCGGGCCCGAGCCGCCCTCGCAGCGCCTCTTCCCGGTAGGCGGGGTGACCTCCGCGGAGATCCACATCCGGTCCGCCGGCTCCTCCACCGCCCCGACCCGATCTCCATCCGGTCGAGATCGGAACCGCCCGCGTGTCGCTCCCGCGCTCACCGCTCGTCGTCCGGTAGTGGGCGTTCGGCGCACAGTCGGCCCAGCGCCGGCCCCGGACCGTCACGGAAACGGTCACGCTCCGTTGCAAAGCGTGTGCAGGGCGGGGTTTCTGTGGGTGCCGCCCGTCGCCACCGGGTTGCCGCGACGACGCCGACCGGTCGCGCAGCGTGGACGCACGGCCACGCTTCACCCACATCTGGGGACAACTCTGTGGATTGTCGCGCCGGAGCCCGTGGACGGACGGCCCGAGAACAGTGGACAACTCGCCGCGCGGACGGGGACGGGCGCAGGACAACCTCCCGAGAACGCCGGCCATCCACGACCCGCGGCCTCCGTCCCGAGTCGGTCCCGAGGCTCGGTCCCCAGGACGCCGCACCGTCCGACCTGCGCCGACGGCGGCTATCCACACTGTGCACAGGACCTGTTCCTGTTCCTGGAGTTCTCTCTTTCACGAACTCGAAGAGAAAGAGGGGGGTGGATGGAGCACACGGACGGGGCGGGCGCGGGCCTCCCTCGACCGCTCGTCGGACGGGAACCGGGCGACGTGACACCCGGCCGCGCGAGGCTCTACGGTGAGTCGGCCGATCCCGGACCGCCGGGTCGTCGGCGGAATCCCGGGGAGCCGTGGCACGGCCGAGCCGTCGGGGACCCGCCGGGGACCCACCTCGTCCGGGCTCCCCACAGCTCGTCCCGTGTGCCCGCCTAACGGTCACACCCAGTGACCACCGGTGAAAGGTCTCCCTCGCCATGAAGTTCCGGGTCGAACGCGACGTCCTCGCCGACGCTGCCGCCTGGGTGGCCCGCAGCCTGCCCGCGCGGCCGCCGGTTCCGGTCCTCGGCGGTGTCCTGATCGACGCCGCCTCGAGGGAGGGCGGCGAGCGGCTCACGGTCTCCGGGTTCGACTACGAGACCTCGGCCCGCGTGGAGCTCGACGCGACGATCGGCGACCCCGGCCAGGTGCTCGTCTCCGGCCGGCTGCTCGCGGACATCACCCGCGCCCTGCCGAACAAGCCGGTGGACCTCGTGGTCGACGGCGCCCGCGCCACGATCAACTGTGGGAACAGCCGCTTCTCGCTGCCGATCATGCCGGTGGAGGACTACCCGCAGCTGCCGGCGATGCCGCAGCGCGCCGGCACGGTCGACGCCGCGGAGCTGGCCGGCGCCGTCGCCCAGGTCGCCGTCGCCGCGGGCCGCGACGACACGCTGCCGATGCTCACCGGCGTCCGGCTCGAGATCGAGGGGACCCGGCTGACCCTCGCCGCCACGGACCGGTTCCGTCTCGCGGTCCGCGAGCTGGACTGGCAGCCGGAGGACGCCGGCGTCTCCACCGCGGTGCTCATCCCGGCGAAGACGCTCTCGGACGTCGCCAAGACGCTGGCCGGCGCCGGGACCGTCGAGATCGCGCTCTCCGCGGGGGACGGCATGCTCGGCATGACGGGCGGCGGCCGCCGGGCCACCACCCGCCTGCTCGACGCGGAGTTCCCGCGCTTCCGTCAGCTGATCCCGTCCGAGCACACCACCGCGGCCGAGATCGAGGTCGCCGCGCTGGTCGAGGCGATCAAGCGTGTCTCGCTGGTCGCGGACCGGGTCGCGCAGATCCGCCTGGAGTTCGGCGAGGAGGGGCTGCGGCTCGCGGCCGGTGGCGAGGACGTCGGGAGCGCCGAGGAGGAGCTGCCCTGCGCGCTCGACGGCTCCGCGCTGACCATCGCGTTCAACCCCGGCTACCTGCTCGACGCCCTGGGCGCGCTGCACACCGAGAAGGCGCAGCTCACGTTCACCACGCCGAACCGGCCCGCCCTGGTGCGCCCGGTCGTCCCGCCGGCCGACGGCGAGGAGGCCGCGGATGCCCCGGCCGTCCCCGGGTACCTCCACCTCCTGATGCCGGTCCGCCTGCCGGGCTGAGCGGAGCTCGCGGAGCGAGTCTCGGCACCGAGCGGAGCTCGCGGAGCGAACCTCGGCACCGGGCGGGCTCGCTCCGACTGATCGTCCCGGCGCCGGATGCGGCACGATGGGCCGGCGCCGGCCGGCGTGGGGACCACGAGCGAGCTGTGAGGAGCGGGACGTGCAACTCGGACTGATCGGCCTGGGCCGCATGGGCGGGAACATGCGGGACCGGGTGCGGGCGGCGGGCCACGAGGTCGTCGGGTACGACCCGCGCCCCGAGGTGACCGACGTGCCGTCGCTCGAGGACCTCGCGAAGGCGCTGGCCGCGCCGCGTGTGGTCTGGGTGATGGTGCCCTCCGGCGACCCGACCCGCTCCACCGTGCGCGCGCTGGCGGACATCCTCGAGCCGGGCGACCTGGTCATCGACGGCGGCAACTCCCGCTACACCGACGACGGGCCGAACGCGGAGCTGCTGGACGCCAAGGGGATCGGCTACGTCGACTGCGGCGTGTCCGGCGGCATCTGGGGCAAGGACAACGGCTACGGCCTGATGGCGGGCGGCGCGAAGGAGCACATCGAGCTCGCCATGCCGATCTTCGACGCGCTGCGCCCCGAGGGCCCGCGCGAGGAGGGCTTCGCGCACGCCGGGCCGGTCGGCGCCGGCCACTTCGCGAAGATGGTGCACAACGGCATCGAGTACGGCCTCATGCAGGCCTACGCCGAGGGCTTCGAGCTGATGGAGGCCGCGGAGCTGGTCCACGACGTGCCCGCGGTGGTCCAGGCGTGGTCGCGCGGCACCGTCGTGCGGTCGTGGCTGCTGGACCTGCTGGTCAACGCGCTGCGCGAGGACCCGCACCTGGCGGAGCTCGAGGGCTACGTGGACGACTCCGGCGAGGGCCGCTGGACGATCGAGGAGGCGATCCAGCACGCCGTCCCGCTGCCGGTGATCTCCGCGGCCCTGTTCGCGCGCTTCGCCTCCCGCCAGGACTCCTCGCCCGCGATGAAGGCCGTCGCCGCGCTGCGCAACCAGTTCGGCGGGCACGCGGTGAAGAGGGCCGCCGGACCGGCCGGCGCGCCCGGCGACGTCGCGGGCCCCAGCTCGGGCACCGGCTCCACGCACGGTTGAGGTAGACCTACGGGGTGCATCTGCGTCGGCTCGCCGTCGAGGACTTCCGGTCCTGGGAACGTGCGGAGCTCCTCCTGGAGCCGGGCGTCACGGTCCTGGTCGGGTCGAACGGCGTCGGCAAGACCAACCTGGTCGAGGCGATCGGCTACCTCGCCACGCTCGGCTCGCACCGGGTCGCCACCGACGCCCCGCTGATCCGGCGCGGCGCCCAGCGCGCCATCGTGCGCGGCCAGGTCGTGCACCAGGGCCGGGAGCTGAACGTCGAGCTGGAGATCACCGCCGGCAAGGCCAACCGGGCGCGGGTCAACCGCGCGCCGGTGGCCCGTCCGCGGGAGGTCCTCGGCATCCTGCGCAGCGTCCTGTTCGCCCCGGAGGACCTGGCCCTCGTCCGCGGCGACCCCGGCGAGCGCCGGCGGTTCCTCGACGAGCTGCTGGTGGCCCGCTACCCGCGCTACGCCGGGGTGCGCAGCGACTACGAGCGGGTGCTGCGGCAGCGGTCCGCGCTGCTCAAGACCGCGCGCAACCGCAGCGCCGACCTCTCCACGCTCGAGGTGTGGGACGGGCACCTCGCCCGGCACGGCGCCGCGCTGCTGGCCGGCCGACTCGACCTGGTCGAGGGCATCGCGCCGCACGCCGAGAAGGCCTTCGCCGAGGTGGCGCCGTCGTCGGACCCGCTCACCCTGGCCTACCGGTGCTCGATCCCCGGTGAGCTGCCCGCCGCAGCCGGACCGAGGGTCGGCTCCGCGAGCTCCGCCTCCGCCGAGCTCGAGGCGCTCCTGCTCGACGAGCTGGCGCAGGTGCGCCGGCAGGAGATCGAGCGCGGGGTGTGCCTGGTCGGGCCGCACCGGGACGACCTGCTGCTCAATCTCGGCGAGGGTCCGGCGAAGGGGTACGCGAGCCACGGCGAGTCGTGGGCGATCGCGCTGGCCCTGCGCCTGGCCTCCTACCGCCTGCTCAAGGCGGACGACGTCGAACCCGTCCTCATCCTGGACGACGTGTTCGCGGAGCTGGACGCGCAGCGGCGCCGTGCGTTGTCCGCGGTCGCCGCAGAGGCGGAGCAGGTCGTCGTGACGGCGGCGGTCGAGGAGGACGTCCCGGCGGAGCTGTTGGGGACGCGCTACGCGGTGGGCGGTGGATCGGCGGTACGGGTCGAACCGGACGCACCGCCGTCGAACACCACCTGACGTGGGACGGAACGGAAGACGTCGAGCGCCCTTCGGGCGGGCGCTCCTGGGGACAAGGTTGTGGATACTGTGGATAACCACCGCTCCTCCCGTGACTCCGGTCACAACACACCGCCCGTCGCGGGCGACCGACCGTCGGGCCGTCCCGTGATCCACAACCCTGTCCACACCCCTGGGGACACGATCTCGCCTACCGCTCGTCGCGACGAGGGGGAGCCGCCCGCCGACGGTGGCCGGCGTGGCGCCGACCTCGCCCGGGACGCCCTCGCCGCGGCGCGCGAGGCCAACGCGCAGAAGCGGCACGAGCGGGAGGCGGAGCAACGAGGGACGCGACCGAAGGGCTTCGGGCGGGGACGCCGCCGTCGCTGGTCGGGCCCGGGACCGGACAACCGGGACCCGCAGCCGTTCGGCCGGCTGGTCTCCCGGGTGGCGATGGACCGCGGCTGGTCCTCCCGGCTGACCGACGCCACGGTGCTGGGCCGCTGGCCCACGCTCGTCGGCCCGGACATCGCCGACCACTGCACGCCGGTCTCGCTGCGGGACGGCGAGCTGACCCTGCAGGCGGAGTCGACGGCGTGGGCCACGCAGCTGCGCACCCTGCAGCGCCAGCTGCTGCAGCGGCTCGCCGGCGCGGTCGGACCCGACGTCGTCCGTCGGATCCGGGTCGTCGGCCCGAGCGGGCCGAGCTGGCGGCACGGTCCCCGGCACGTCCGCGGCCGCGGCCCACGCGACACGTACGGCTGATCTGCGCGCGACGCCCTGTCGCGACCAGCACGAACGGCGCGTTCGCTGAGGAGGATCGAGCGAAGACGCCGTTCGCCCGCGCGGGCGGGGGAGAAGGCGGGGACGACCGTTCGCGTCCGCGAGGGGGCCGCTCAGCGCGACATGACGCCGCGGGAGCGACGTTCGACCCCCGTTCCCGCCGTCCGGACCCGGTTCGGAGCCGGATCGCGCCGCTGTGACGCTTCTGGACGTGTCCTAGCCGCATTCCTGTCGGGCCGGACCGGTAGAATCATCAGTAGTGCCGAGCGGGTCCCCGTGCCCCGCCGGTCCTCGCCGGTACCGGCGCGCGTCCCGCGCGTCCCCGGGCCGGCTCTCGTGGCGAGGAGACCAACAGCCCGTGGCGGAGAAGAAGAGCGGCTACAGCGCGTCGTCGATCACGGTCCTCGAGGGCCTGGAAGCCGTCCGCAAGCGCCCCGGCATGTACATCGGCTCCACCGGCGAGCGCGGTCTGCACCACCTCATCTGGGAGGTCGTGGACAACGCGGTCGACGAGGCGATGGCCGGGTACGCGACGCGTGTCGAGGTGACCCTGACCGCCGACGGCGGCGTCCGCGTGGTGGACGACGGCCGCGGCATCCCGGTCGACATGCACCCGGTGGAGAAGAAGCCGGCCGTCGAGGTCGTGCTCACCGTGCTGCACGCCGGCGGCAAGTTCGACGGCAAGTCCTACGCGGTGTCCGGCGGCCTGCACGGCGTCGGCGTCTCCGTCGTGAACGCGCTGTCCAGCGCGCTCGACGTCGAGATCCACGTGGACGGCCACGTCTGGACCCAGCACTACGACCACTCGGTGCCCGGCCCCCTGAACAAGGGTGCGGCCACCAAGCGCACCGGCACGTCGATCACCTTCTGGGCCGACCCCGCGATCTTCGAGACCACGACCTACAACCTCGAGACCATCCAGCGCCGGCTGCAGGAGATGGCGTTCCTCAACAAGGGGCTGACCATCGTCCTGCGGGACGAGCGCAACGGGGACTCCGACGGCGCGGACGAGCCCGACGCCGAGGGCTTCGTGGCCAAGGTCAAGGAGCAGACCTTCCACTACCCGGGCGGGCTCGAGGACTTCGTCGCGTTCATCAACAAGAGCAAGGACCCGATCCACCGCAAGGTCATCGGGTACACCGGCGAGGGGCCCGGCCACCAGGTCGAGGTCGCGATGCAGTGGAACTCGGGCTACTCCGAGTCCGTCTACACGTTCGCGAACACGATCAACACGCACGAGGGCGGCACCCACGAGGAGGGCTTCCGCTCCGCGCTGACCACCACGGTCAACCGGTACGCGCGCGACAAGAAGCTGCTCAAGGAGAAGGACCCGGCCCTGTCCGGGGACGACATCCGCGAGGGCCTGGCCGCGATCGTGTCGGTGAAGGTCGCGGAGCCGCAGTTCGAGGGGCAGACCAAGACCAAGCTCGGCAACACCGAGGTCAAGTCGTTCGTCCAGCGGATCAGCAACGAGTGGCTGTCGGACTGGTTCGAGCGCAACCCGGCCGAGGCCAAGATCATCGTCAACAAGGCCGTCTCGTCGGCACAGGCGCGGCTGGCCGCCCGCCGGGCGCGCGAGCTGGTCCGGCGCAAGAGCGCGGGCGACATCGGCGGGCTGCCGGGCAAGCTGGCGGACTGCCGCTCCACGGACCCGAGCAAGTCCGAGGTCTACATCGTGGAGGGCGACTCGGCGGGCGGGTCGGCCAAGTCCGGCCGGGACTCGATGTACCAGGCGATCCTGCCCATCCGCGGCAAGATCATCAACGTCGAGAAGGCCCGGATCGACCGCGTCCTCAAGAACACCGAGGTCCAGGCCATCATCACGGCGCTGGGCACCGGCATCCACGAGGAGTTCGACCTCGCGAAGCTGCGGTACCACAAGATCGTGCTGATGGCCGACGCGGACGTCGACGGCCAGCACATCCGCACGCTGCTGCTCACGCTGCTGTTCCGGTTCATGCGGCCGCTGGTCGAGGCCGGTCACGTGTTCCTGGCGAACCCCCCGCTCTACAAGATCAAGTGGGGCGGGCGCGGCGCCGAACCGGAGTTCGCCTACTCCGACGCGGAGCGGGACGGGCTGATCGCGGCCGGTCGCGAGGCCGGCAAGAAGCTGCCCAAGGACGAGGGCGTGCAGCGCTACAAGGGCCTCGGCGAGATGAACGCCAAGGAGCTGTGGGAGACCACGATGGACCCGGCGCACCGGATGCTCTCGCGCGTCACGCTCGACGACGCCGCCACGGCGGACGAGCTGTTCTCCGTCCTGATGGGCGAGGACGTGGAGTCGCGGCGCTCCTTCATCACCCGCAACGCGAAGGACGTGCGCTTCCTGGACGTCTAGATCACACGTCTGTGCTAGACGCCCGTACGAGACGCACGTGAGAGAAGGACGATGACCGACACCCTGGACCCCACGCTCCCACCCACCGGGCCCGCCGAGGGCGGCGCGGGCGGTGGCGACCGGATCGAGCCGGTCGACATCCAGCAGGAGATGCAGCGCTCCTACATCGACTACGCGATGAGCGTGATCGTGGGGCGTGCGCTGCCGCTCGTCGAGGACGGCCTCAAGCCGGTGCACCGGCGCGTCCTCTACTCGATGGGGGAGAACGGCTTCCGGCCGGACCGCTCCTTCGTCAAGTGCGCCCGCGTCGTCGGCGAGGTGATGGGCAACTACCACCCGCACGGCGACTCGGCGATCTACGACGCGCTGGTCCGGCTCGCCCAGCCGTGGTCGATGCGCTACCCGCTGATCGACGGGCAGGGCAACTTCGGCTCCCGCGGCAACGACCCGGCCGCGGCCATGCGGTACACCGAGTGCCGGCTCTCGCCGCTGGCCATGGCGATGCTCCAGGACATCGACGAGGAGACCGTCGACTTCCTGGACAACTACGACGGCAAGACGCAGGAGCCCGTCGTCCTGCCCTCGCGGGTGCCGAACCTGCTGATCAACGGCTCGGTCGGCATCGCGGTCGGCATGGCCACCAACATCCCGCCGCACAACCTGCGCGAGGTCGGCGAGGGCGTCGCGTGGGCGCTGGACAACCCCGAGGCGTCCGACGAGGAGCTCCTCGACGCGCTGATGGCGCGGATCAAGGGCCCGGACTTCCCGACCGCCGGCCTCATCGTGGGGCGGGACGGCATCGAGTCCGCCTACCGCACCGGCCGCGGCTCGGTGCGCATGCGTGCGGTGGTCGAGGTCGAGGAGGACGCCAAGGGGCGCACCACCCTTGTCGTCACGGAGCTGCCGTACCAGGTCAACCCGGACAACCTCATCGAGTCGATCGCGGGCATGGTCCGGGACGGCAAGATCACCGGCATCTCGGAGATCAACGACGAGTCGTCCGACCGGGTCGGCATGCGGATCGTGTTCACGCTCAAGCGCGACGCCGTGGCCAAGGTCGTGCTGAACAACCTGTACAAGCACAGCCAGCTGCAGTACAGCTTCGGCGTCAACATGCTGGCGATCGTCGACGGCGTGCCCCGCACGCTGCGGCTGGACCAGGTCGTCCGGAACTACGTCCGGCACCAGATCGAGGTCATCGTCCGGCGGACCCGCTACCGGCTGCGCAAGGCCGAGGAGCGGGCCCACATCCTGCGTGGTCTGGTCAAGGCGCTCGACGCGCTCGACGAGGTCATCGCGCTGATCCGGGCGTCGGAGACGGTCGACGTCGCCCGGCAGGGCCTGATCGACCTGCTCGACATCGACGAGATCCAGGCGCAGGCCATCCTCGACATGCAGCTGCGCCGGCTGGCCGCCCTCGAGCGCCAGAAGATCATCGACGAGCTGGCCGAGATCGAGGAGGTCATCCGCGACCTGCAGGACATCCTCGACCGGCCCGAGCGGCAGCGGCAGATCGTCCGCGACGAGCTCATGGAGATCGTCGAGAAGCACGGCGACGAGCGGCGCACCCGGCTCGTCCCGGACGACGGCGACGTCACCAACGAGGACCTCATCGCCGTCGAGGACGTGGTCGTCACGATCACGCAGACCGGCTACGCGAAGCGCACCAAGACCGACCTCTACCGGGCGCAGAAGCGCGGCGGCAAGGGCGTGCAGGGCGCCACGCTGAAGCAGGACGACATCGTCGCCCACTTCTTCGTGTGCTCCACACACGACTGGATCCTCTTCTTCACGAACAAGGGCCGCGTGTACCGGCTCAAGGCCTACGAGCTGCCCGAGGCGAACCGCAACGCCCGCGGCCAGCACGTCGCGAACCTGCTCGCCTTCCAGCCGGACGAGCACATCGCCCAGGTCATGCAGATCAAGGACTACCAGGCCGCGCCGTATCTCGTCCTGGCGACGAGAAGTGGCCTGGTGAAGAAGTCCCGCCTCGAGGACTTCGACTCCAACCGCTCCGGCGGCCTGATCGGCATCAACCTGCGGGACGAGGACGAGCTGGTCGGCGCGGTGCTCTGCGGCGCGGACGACGACCTGCTGCTCGTCTCGGCCGAGGGCCAGTCGATCCGGTTCACCGCCAGCGACGAGGTGCTGCGCCCGATGGGCCGCGCCACCTCCGGCGTGCTCGGTATGCGGTTCAACGACGGGGACCGGCTGCTGTCCATCGGTGTCGTCCAGCCGGACCGCTTCGTCCTGGTGGCGACCGCCGGCGGGTACGCGAAGCGCACCCCGATCGAGGACTACCCGGTCCAGGGACGCGGCGGCAAGGGGGTGTTGACCCTCCAGTACGACCGCCGGCGTGGCACGCTGGTCGGCGCGCTCATCGTCGGGATCGACGACGAGCTCTACGCGATCACGTCGACCGGCGGCGTCATCCGGACCTCGGCCCGCGAGGTGCGGAAGGCCGGCCGGCAGACGAAGGGGGTCCGCCTCATGAACCTCGGCGAGAGCGCCACGCTGCTGGCCGTCGCGCGCAACGCGGAGGACGATGCGGACGCCCCCGAGGTGACCGGCTGAGGCCGGGCCACCCGGTGACGTCGTTGACCCGCAGGTTGCCCTGCACGCCGACCGACGAGGAGAGCTCCACCTCGTGAGCGAGAACGAGAAGCCGGCGACGCCGCCGGGCGCCCAGGACGAGGGGCGGGTCGCCACCGACAGCCCCGAGCCGACCCAACTCCCCGGCCACGGGGCCGCGGCGGTGCCGACCGAGGCCGGCGCGGCCGAGGACCGGACCACGCCCGCGGCCGCGGAGCCGGGCTCGGCCGGGAACGGGTCGGCCGGCGCGGCCTCCGCGTCCGGTGCGGCCTCCGGTGCGGCCTCGGCGCCGTCCGGGAACGGGTCGACGTCGTCGAACGGGTCCGCGGTGTCCCCGGTCGCCGGCGTCGCCGCGGCGGGTGACACCGACGGCTCGTCGTCCCGGCCGGTGCCCAGCCCACGCCCGGAGGCCGCCACGTCGGGCGCCGGCCCGGACGGGGCGGGCGAGAGCCAGGAGGCCCGGCCCGGCACCGTACCGACGCCCCCGCCGTGGCGGCGCGCACAGGGCGAGGAGGACACCGACGGCACGGAGGGTGCGGACCGCGCCGCCGGGGCGCCGACCCCCCGCCCGGCGCCGCAGCGCTCGCCGGCGGTCGACTCGCTGCTGAGCGAGGCGCCCACGGCCTACATCGACCGGAACGCCGCGCCCGGTGCGGCCGGGATCGGGGCGGCCGCCGGCGCCGCGACCCTGCCGGGTGGCACCGGCGCCGAGGTGCACGCCGAGGTGCCGAACGTGGCCGGCCGGGCCCCACGGCAGGCGCTGCTGCAGGTCAAGCGGTTCGACCCGTGGTCGGTGCTGAAGCTGGCGCTGGTGCTGGCCGTGGTGCTGTTCTTCATCTGGCTCGTGGCGGTCGGCGTGCTCTACGGCGTGCTCGACGGCATGGGTGTGTGGGACCGGCTCAACGGCACCTACGCCGACCTGGTCTCCGGCGGTGGTCAGGGCGGCGGCGGCTCGCTCATCAGCGCCGGCAGCGTGTTCGGCTTCGCCGCGATCATCGGCGCGATCAACAGCCTGCTGTTCGCGGTCGCGCTGACCGTGGGCGCGTTCGTCTACAACGTCTCCGCCGACCTCGTGGGTGGGATCGAGGTCACGCTCTCCGAGCGCGACTGAGGTCCGCCCGCCCGGCGCCCCCGGCACGGGCCGCCGACCTGCGGTTTCACCTCCCGCCCCGGTTCGAGGGGCCGGTGCGGGAGGCCCGCGGGGGCTCATGTATCGTCGTTCCTGCCGCAGGGGCCTATAGCTCAGTTGGTTAGAGCGCATCGCTGATAACGATGAGGTCGCTGGTTCAAATCCAGCTAGGCCCACTCCTCCCGGCACCGGCTTCGAAGGTGATCGACGTGAAGAAGATCCTCGCTCTCGTCGCCGCAGCCGGCGCCGCGATCCTGGTCCTTCTCAAGGCCAAGAGCCGCCCCGGCGAGGATCCCTGGCACGAGGCGACACGCTGACCGCGTGCACCTCGCGCCTCCCGCGGTAGCGTTGGGCCCACGGGGACGTAGCTCAATTGGCAGAGCACCGCCTTTGCAAGGCGGGGGTTAGGGGTTCGATTCCCCTCGTCTCCACACACGTGTAGTGCCCGGTCGTGGCCGGCGACCCGATCGGAAATGAGCTCCGCCCCGCCGGCTCGGCGTGATCCGGGCCCGGACGGCGAGAGCCCGCCCCCCCGGGGGAGACGGGCTCCTGTCCGTGCTGCCGTCAGATGACGCGGACGCCGGTGGCCTGCGGGCCCTTCTTGCCCTGGCCGATCTCGAACTCCACCCGCTGGCCCTCGTCGAGGCTGCGGTAGCCGGTGCTGTCGATCTCCGAGTAGTGGACGAAGACGTCAGCGCCGCCGCCGTCCTGCTCGATGAAGCCGAATCCCTTCTCGCTGTTGAACCACTTGACGGTGCCCTGTGCCATGTGACTGCTCCTCGCAGGGGGCCCTCCGCGGTGTGCGGGGCCCGGTCGACCCCGATGGCGGGTCCCTCCGTCACGGTGACGACGGGGCCGCGGTCCATCGCCGTGTTTCCGCGAGCGTGCTGAACACGGACCTCGAAAACCGAACGACCGACCGCACCCTACTGCGTGGCGGGCCCGGACGGGCACGCCGCGGAGCGCATTCGTCGAGGCGCGTCGCCGGGCGCCCGAGGAGCCCCGGTTCCCGGCCGCGGACGACGAACGCCCCGGTCCACCGCGGGCGGCGGACCGGGGCGTCGTCGGACGGAACGTCAGCGCAGGTCGAAGCGGTCCAGGTTCATGACCTTGTCCCACGCCTTGACGAAGTCGCGGACGAACTTCTCCTTGGCGTCGTCGGCGCCGTAGACCTCGACGATGCCGCGCAGGATCGAGTTCGAGCCGAAGACCAGGTCGGCCGCGGTGGCGGTGCGGACCACGTTGCCGTCGGCGTCGCGGGCCTCGTAGACGCCCTCCTGGTCCTTCGACGTGCCCCACTCGACCCCGAGGTCGAGCAGGTTGCGGAAGAAGTCCTGGGACAGGACGCCCGGCCGGTCGGTGAAGACGCCGTGCTGCGTGCCGCCGGTGTTCGCGCCCAGAACCCGCAGACCGCCGATGAGGACGGTCAGCTCCTTGGCGGAGAGCTCGAGGTTGTAGGCGCGGTCGACGAGCAGCGTCTCCGGCTCCAGCTTCACGTCCGGGGTGATCCAGTTGCGGAAGCCGTCGGCGCGGGGCTCGAGGAAGGCGAACGTCTCGACGTCCGTCTGCTCCTGCGAGGCGTCGGTGCGGCCGGGGGCGAACGGCACGGTGACCGTGACGCCCGCGTCCGCGGCGGCCTTCTCGACGGCCGCGGCGCCCGCCAGCACGATCGTGTCGGCCAGCGAGACGGGCTTGCCGAACGCCGAGCGGACCTCGTCGAGCTTGGCGATGACCTCCTGCGTGCCGGCGTTGACCGGCCAGCTCGCCTGCGGCTCGAGCCGCAGGCGAGCACCGTTCGCGCCACCGCGCTTGTCGGTGGTGCGGAAGGACGCCGCGGACGACCAGGCGGTGTGCACGAGCTGCGAGACCGTCAGGCCCGAGTCGAGGATCTGCTTCTTCAGCTCGGCCGCGTCGGAGTCCGACAGCAGCTCGTGGTCGACGGCCGGGATCGGGTCCTGCCAGAGCTGGACCTCCTGCGGCACCCACGGACCGACGTAGCGCGAGACGGGGCCCATGTCGCGGTGCAGCAGCTTGAACCAGGCGCGGCGGTAGGCCTCGGCGAACTCCTCCGGGTTGTCCCGGAAGCGCTCGGAGATCTTGCGGTACTCCGGGTCGACGATCAACGAGAGGTCGCTCGTCGCCATCATGGGCGGGTTCTTCTTGCCCGGGATGTGTGCGTCGGGCACGAGCTCCTGGCCCTCGGCCTCCTTGGGCTTCCACTGCTTGGCGCCGGCCGGGCTCTGGGTGAGCTCCCACTCGAAGCCGAACAGCATGTCCCAGTAGCCGTTGTCCCACTGGGTGGGGTTCGGGGTCCAGGCGCCCTCGAGACCGCTGGTGACGGTGTCGGCGCCCTTGCCGGTGCCGTTCTGGTTCTTCCAGCCCAGGCCGCCGGAGAACACGGGGCAGCCCTCCGGCTCCGGGCCGACGAGGTCCGGGTTGCCGGCGCCGTGCGCCTTGCCGAAGGTGTGGCCACCGGCGATGAGGGCGACGGTCTCCTCGTCGTTCATCGCCATCCGGCCGAACGTCACGCGGATGTCGTGGGCCGTCGCGAGCGGGTCCGCCTGGCCCTTCGCGCCCTCCGGGTTGACGTAGATGAGGCCCATGGTGACGGCGCCGAGGGCGCCCTCGAGCTCGAGCGGGGCGTCGCCGCTGTAGCGCTCGTCGCCGAGCCAGGTGTCCTCC